>JABUEZ010000104.1 GCA_013314795.1 Candidatus Profundicultor aquiphilus
TCCAATCGCTCTTTCCCCCAGAGAGGAAGGTAAGGAGTTAGACCAGTTTCCGCACACACCTTTTCCACCCATTCCCGGTGGGGCCAGAGGTCAATGTCTCCAAAAATGCCACCCTCAATACCCATTTCTCGCAAACGAGAGAGCATACGCAAAAAATGCTTTTCATAGTCTCCCCAGGAGGCGTGTTCGTAAAAGAGCGGTATACCCATCGCCTCAGCCTGACGACGCAAAAAGGGAAGAGACAGGCGATGCCCTGCGGTGAAGTCACCCTGGTCGCTCAACATGGTGAGGAGTGCTTCTACCTGGAAACCAACCTGTTTTGCTTTAAAGAGACTGAGATGAGAGTCTTTTCCCCCACTAAAGGAAACAAAAACTCGTTTGCTATTCCCATTCTTCACCGTGATTTTGTCCTCCTTCTAAAGAATCGTGTTGAGAATCCAGCCAACCAGAGTTGCGGAAGCAATCATGATACACAATGCTTCAAGAAGTCTCTTCCAGCCAAATTCCCGCAACATGACTACAAAAGTAGCCACACAGGGAAAGAACATGGCCAGAATCACATTAGCAATAACGAGTTGTTTTACCGAAAGACCAAGAGGAAGAAGCATCCCCACCGCCATGTCCTTGCGCAAAAAACCGAGAATCAAGAAAAGTACCGCTTCCTGAGGAATGCCCCATATCCTGGCAATGAAGGGGCTAATTACTCCACTAACTCCAGAAAAAAAATGGGTGAGATGAAGAAGATTTACCCCCAGAATTCCGATAAAGACGATCGGAAGAGCTTCCCGCAAAAATCCCCGCAGACGCAACCAGAGTTTGGAAAAGATGGCCTTGGGAAAAGGAAGCCGGTATGGGGGAATTTCGGTCAAAAGCGAAGGACGAAAACCAGGCACCAGGTGTTTCAGCAAAACTGCCCAGCACAACCACACGATAAATAAAGTTCCGTAGACAATCAAAATAGGAGAAAAACCATATTTCCCCAGCGCCCCCACTACGAGTGCCTGTTGAGCAGCACAGGGAATACCAATGGAAATAAGGGTGGCCACGATGAAACGCTCTGTTTCACTCTCCAAGATTCTCGTGGCCATAATACCGGGCACATTACACCCCAGTCCAAGTAAGCTGGGAACAATAGTATACCCATGAAGCCCCAGTTTATGAAAGAACCCATCAAGAAGTACAGCCACCCGGGGTAAATAACCAATATCTTCCAGAAGCCCGAGTACAAGGTAAAACGCTACAATATAAGGAAGGGCAACCCCAAAGGGAATGTAAATACCGGTGGAAATGATTCCCATGGATTGCTCCAGGTCAACTTGACCACGAATTAATTCTCCAAAAAGAATGCGCCCCAGCCAGGGAACACGAACAAAGTAAGGTTCCATTCTCCCCAAAAGAGGAAGGTAAAACCGCTCAAAAAGATTCTCCAATAGCCCGATGAGACCTTCTCCAATGCCCCGCACCAGCAAAAAAGCTCCCAGAAGAACCACAAGGGCAATGAATAGCCCACTGACCGGATGAATTGTAACCTGCCCCAACCAGTCCAGAAACCTGGGTTTCACATAGGAAAGGTGTTGTACCGCTTCAATGAGTCGTCCAATCTCTTCCCAGCGATGCGCATGGTCACAAGAAACAGGATGAGGAGGTACCGCTCGATCTAAAGCCTCAAAGAGTTCCTTGATCCCTTCACCACTTGTGGCCACTACCGGAATAACCGGAACACCCAGCTTTTCGCTGAGTTTGGCAATATCAATCTGAATACCCCGTTTTTTGGCTTCGTCCCACATGTTGAGTGCCACAATGGTCGGTTTACCCTTCTCGCAGATTTCAAAAGTAAGGTAAAGGTTTCGCTCCAGGTTTCCGGCGTCAACTACGTTGACCACAATGTCAGCTTCGTCAATGAGCTGACCAGTAATCCGTTCTGCCTCGATTTCCGAAGACAGGGCGTAGGTCCCCGGAGCATCGATCAACTCCCAGGTTTCATGATTCCTTTTAACCGTTCCTTTCAAGAAATCAACGGTGGTCCCGGGATAATTGGAAGAAACTGCATAGACACCGGTCAACTGAGTAAAAATTACGCTCTTCCCCACATTGGGATTGCCAACCAGAACAATCTTTCTCACCGTTCAACCTCCACCATTACCCGCGAAGCCAATCCCCTCCCCAGAGCAAGTTCCTGAGTCCCGCACGAAATAACAATTGGGCCCCCTCCCAGTGAGGAACCGATTTTTTTTACCCTTTTTCCCGGGAACAATCCCAGAACCCACAATCGCCGAGGAAAACCCTCCTGACCCCTCACTCCGATTACCGTCCCTTCCTCACCGGCTTTCATTTCTGGAAGCGTAACCGTCACCTTGGTCATTCTCCCACCTCCTTCAATCGGCAATCTTTACAGATTCCATAAAAGTACAGCTGATGCGATTGGATGAGGAAGTCGTACTTTGTTTCCAGTACCCTGCCCAGTCCCTCCATGAATTCGTGTTCTTCCTTCCGGAAATCCTGGTAATCAATAACTCTTCCACAGACGGTGCATACCAGGTGGTGATGGTGCAGAGCAGGAATTCTGGCGATTTCGTAATGTTCTTTCCCATCGCCAAAATTTACCCGATGCACAATCCCCATCTGGGAGAGGAGTTCCAGATTCCGGTACACAGTGGCTATTCCTACTTTTTTATGCTTTTCTCTGAGGCAACTGTATATTTCTTCCGCCGAAAGGTGCTTTCTCTGTTCTTCCAGAACTTCGACAATTGCTTTCCGCGACGGGGTAATGCGTTTTCTGGAAAGTTCAAAGGCCCTCTTCCACCTTTCCCCGATTTTCATTTTCTTCACCACCAAATGATAATAATTCTCATTATCACGAGTATATGGAACACACCAGAATCTGTCAAGGCCGATAGACCAGAAGAAATCTCGCTACGCTTTAGAGTCGCATACCCCTATCCTTAATAGCCTGAAAGGGACGAGGACGATGAGAGATAAACTCATGGAATTGTATGACAAATTGAAGATATGCATCACCTGTCGTCACCGTCACCGTGCGAACTCGACGCATATCTTCCCGAAAGGCACTATCACGAGAAAGTCGACGAAATTCTTCTTCAACGTTCTTCAGGGGGTGCAAAGAAGGCATACCACTCCTCTACCTCCAGAATCCTTACATACTCTCGGATACGGACCCAATCAAGGTCTTCTCCGTGTATACGGACAAGGTCTTTGATGTCCTCCAAGTCCAGAGCTCGTCCAGAAGGATCATTTTTCAAAGCCTGTAACTTCAAGCCAATCAGGTCCTCAGGGGCAACGACTTTTATTCGCAGTGTCCCACCAAAAATCTCGTGTTCCCGAGCCCGACGAAGCATATCAAGGGTGCTTTCCCGGAAGGCGTGCAGAAAATCCACCTCACCAAAAACGGCAAGAGGTGATACATACTGGGAGACATTCTCACTCCGATATCGACATTCGTACCCCAGTTCTGTCATGAGTTTATCAACCATGGGCATATCGTCTCGGAACACCAGAAAATCGATGTCCATTGTTGCCCGGCCCACTCCTAAAAGTCCCAGAGCCAGACCCCCGATGAGCGCATAACGAATATTCTGGGCCTCAAACCGGGGAAGAAGTGTCTCCAAAACCATCCGCAAGTTCAAGACTTTCTACCTCTTCTTTTTTACCTCTTCGATCTCCTCCTCAGTAAGCTCACGCCCAAAACTGCGCAGTCCAGAAACTCGAAATCCATGCTTTTCAGCAAGAAGCTGAATTTCTTTGACGCGCTCCACCTCAACTTCTTTCCCCAGCGTGTAATCTTCAAACCGGCCTTCAAGAGTCAAAATCATGGTCTCAGCCATACAGGCATATGCCTTACGAGGAGGATACCCAAAGTCCATGCCAAAGTCGGGGTCACCGGGGACATCCACCACGCCCCCTTCGATCACCAGCACGTCTTCCCGCGCCCGAGCCACTTCCTCAGCAACATTCCTGGGACGAGCCACGTCACAGATTACCGCACCCCGTTCAATCCAGGAAGGTTCCAGAAGATTTTTCACAGCCGAAGCGACCGTCAGAATGGCCCTCGCTCCCTGAATGCCTTCCTGAATATCAACGAATGCCTTCACCGAAGCAGCGCCGTGCTTTTCCGCTTCGATCTTCACTTTTTCGGTACGTTCCCGGTCCCGACCGACGAGACGTAATTTCTTTCCCTCCTCGGCAAGAACCAGTGCACAGGCCCTGCCAATGGAACCAGTTGCTCCCACAATGGCTATCTCTTCATGAGAAAGGTCCACATCCATTTTGCCACAGGCCACTTTCAAAGCCTCCAGAGCCGTAGCCACGGTGTAACTGTTACCGGTAGTCACAGCAATGCGCAGACCCTTCTTGACCGTAATCCCTCCGTCACCAGCCACAGAAGTAAACGCACCAAGTCCAATGATTCCTGCTCCCATTTTTTCAGCCAGTAACGCACACTTGCGGATTTGCCGAGCCACAAAAGAAAAGGGATATTCAACGAGAACACGCGAGGTCATCGGCAACCCCACAAACCATCCCTCAATTTCCTTACCGGTAGCCGCCGATTTCACGCCGGTCACATGGGAGAGAATAAAAGGAGAGACCCTCGAAGCCAGAAATTCCACCCACGAGGAAGGTAAAAAACGCAAGAACGACATGTGTTCCCGAATATCCTGCACGTCCATAGCATGGATAATGAAAGCAAACTTATCCATTGAAGCCACCCTTCTCTCTACCCTTCCACTGATTTCTTCAGTGCCAAGAGCATCGCCTGAGCGTTTTCTTCCATCTTCTTTCGCAAAAACGCACTGATCAGCGCTCCCACAAGCGGTAATCCCAGGTCATATTCAATTTCGAGTTCGACCTTTGTCTTTCCCTCCCCCGCTTCCTCAAACTTCCACACACCCTTATAAGTTTTGAAATCACCCTCAAGGATAAAAAACTGACACTCCCTTTTTGCGTCATCCCACAAATCCCGTTCTGTCCACTTTACCTCTCGCCCCTGAAAGCGCCCTTTCCAGAAACTGTCCACCTCTTGTCCTTCCTTCCGCAGAACCCTTACTTCCTCAAGATCCGGCAGAAACTGCGCCAATCGCTCGATATCCTTGGCTTTCTCATACACAGCAGTTGCGTTTCCCTCAATCACCAGCGAAGCAGAAACCTTGGCCACTCCAAACCCTCCCTTCTACTGGTTCAATTCCTCCACAATTTTTCGAACTCCCTGAAGCGACTCAGCCATAGCCTGAATCACCTGATCCATTTCCTCGTGGGTAATGGTCAAAGGAGGCTCAAAACGGATAACCCGGGGATTATTCAAGGTGTACGCCACAAGAACCATTCTTTCGGCCATTTCCATGGCAAGAAGCGAGGCTATGTCCGAATCAAAGAATTCCATGCCGATAAGGAGTCCCATGCCCCGCACTTCCTTGATGAGTTCAGGAAAAGTCTGCTGGAATCCTTGCAGTTTTCCTATCAAATACTCTCCCTTTTCCCGAGCCTGCAAGGGGATATTCTCCTCCTGCAACACTTTTAGCGTCTCCAGCCCCACTGCACAGGCCAGGGGGTTCCCACCAAGGGTGGAACTGTGGAGCAAAGGGTTATCCTCAAAAACTTTCCAGATTTCCGCGGTACTCACAAAAGCACCAAGGGGAAGAAGACCCCCACCGAGACCTTTCGCCAAGGTCATAATATCCGGAACCACTCCATAGTGTTCACAGGCAAACATTTTTCCGGTCCGCCCTAATCCCGTTTGAACCTCATCGATAATGAGAAGCGCCCCGTAACGATCGCAGAGCTCCCGAATACCTGGCAAATACTCTGGGGCAGCAACATTAATCCCTCCCTCACCCTGAATGGGCTCAACGATCACCGCGGCGGTATCCTGGTCGATGACTGCGCTCATCTCCTCAAGGTCGTTGAATGGCACCTGGCAGGTTTCGGGAAGCAACGGCTCAAAGGGTTTCTTATACACATCCCTCCCTGACACGCTCAATGCCCCCATGGTCTTCCCGTGGAAGCTGTTAATGCAGGAGACAAATTTCTTCCGCTTGGTATAAAGTCGAGCCAACTTCAAGGCCCCTTCCACAGCTTCAGCACCACTGTTACAGAAGAATGAATACTGAAGATTACCCGGTGTAATCTGGGCAAGCATTTCAGCCAGATCGGCCTGCTGTTTATTAAAAAGGGTGCGGGTCGAAAGAGGAAGTCTTTGAAGCTGTTCTATAGCTCTCTCCACCACACGGGGATGATTGCGACCGACGTTAAACACGCCAAATCCACCGATGCAGTCAATGTAGGCTCGACCAAAAATGTCGAAAACCTTGGCACCTTTCCCTTCCCATTCCACTGTAGCAAGATTGGCGAACTTACAGAGACGCGCAAAACCGGGATTGACATATTTCATGTACTTTTCGATGGTTTCCTCAACAATCTTCTCCTTTTCCTCCATATCTACGCCTCCCTCAATCTCAAAACTCTCGGCCGAATGTTGAGCTGATGCATCAACTCCAGATACTCCTCAGGACGAATTGTACGGGGATCCTTTCCCAGTATGGCTACGAAAATCGCCTGCAAAACGTTTGTCCCAAAGGAGCGCCCATTCATTTCTGGAGTTGTGGTAACCAGAACCTGCACACCTCTACGACGCATTTCTTCAACATCCTGAGCCGTTACTGTGTTGGTGATAATCATTTTTCCAGCCAGGTTCTCCGGAGCAAAGCGGAAAATATACAGAAAATCACCAGCAATAATATCAGAGTTTTCAAAATAACGGGGAAAGCGAGGTCGACTTCTTTCCTGCTCTCTTCCGGTGGGGTAAAGGATTTCAATGGGAAGGCGACGCAAGACCGGCATCATGACCACCGAAAGAAAGCGCAAAGTCCACAGACGCCTCAGAGCTATGGGAATTCCCAGAGCAAAGGGCATATCGCCGATAAGGAGATTGCAGCCCACCTCTTTGAGTCCTTCAGCCAACCCATACCGGTCCATTCCACTCATGATGAGGGCAGTTTTTCCAGCCATATCCAAGTTTTCCCTTTCTTTTAAGTAGCGAGGAATTTCCCGTTCCCAGGCAATCTTTAGCTCTCCACCATCCACGATGGGGGTTTTCTTGAGTCCCGAAACGAGTCTCGCCACATCGACAACTTCGTATCGGTAGCGACCCGCCCGGAGGTAAAGGTCAGCTCCACCAAGTCCAAAGACATCTACCTGACCATCCAGTTCGGCAAGAAGCCTCTTGAACTTCTCTTTATCGCCATCGACGCCAATCCGTTCAATCGAAATCCGATATCCTAAAAGTTCAATCTG
>JABUEZ010000105.1 GCA_013314795.1 Candidatus Profundicultor aquiphilus
GCCGTTCTCGCTATCGGCCGATGCCGAGAGTTTTCAGGACAAAATTCCGGTACCGGCTCTGGACGCCGAATGGTATTTCAGCGATACCTGGTCTTTAGAATTGTTCTATCAGCCCTCTTTTGTGTCAAACTTTATTCCCTCTTTTGTGAAAGAGAGCATGTTTCTCAGTCCGCTTTCTGCTTCTCTGGGACTTGATTTTGGGGAGGCGGTGGTACATGTTGAAGAGGATATGCCTTCGGTGGGCTTTTTCTCGCCCATCTGGGCCGTTCGGGCTCGGGGGCCGGTGGGTAATTTTGACCTGGCTTTGAGTTTCCAGAGTGGGTATTATCTCTCGCCTTTTCCGTATGAGACCTCCATTACCCTGGGAGAAGAGGGAGTACGGGAGGTAGAGATCCTGGCCGGGTATCCCCGGCGGTCGGTTGTGGGGCTTGAATTCCAGGGTACGATTGAGGGTCTAGAAGGAGTGACGGTACGGGGAGATCTGGCCCTGATTTTTCCGGAACAGTGGACTCAGAGTATTTTCATCAATGGAAACCCGGTTTCCACGGTTTCTGTTCTCGATGAACCCTACTGGAAAGCCAGTTTGGGTATCGATTACACCCATGGAAACTTTTATGTGAACCTGAACTATCTTCTGGGTAATCCCTGGGAAGAGGGGCGGAACGTTTCCCCGTATCTGTATCTCGTGACCAACTGGAAGAGCGAGGATGAGAAGTGGAAGCCCTTCTGGAACTCAATCCTGAGTTTGCATGATCAGAGTATGGTGAACATTGTGGGCGTGGAGTATAAGCCAAAGGAAAACTGGACGACTTCCTTGTCGTACACCTTCAGTAGTGGTGCTCCCGACAGTATTCTGGGAAGTTTTTCAGACGGGGTTTTCTTTGAGGTGAAATACAGTTTTTAAGGAGAATCTATGATTCGGAGAAGCGAGGTCTTTATGGAATCGGGTGGAGAGAAGAAACAGAAAATTATCGAGACCGCTAAAAGGATATTCGCCGAGAAGAGTTTTTTTGATGCCACGCTTGAGGAAATCTCGGAACTCTCCGGCGTGAAAAAGTCTACCATCTATTACTATTTTGAGAGCAAACTCGACCTTTTGATGGAGATTCTCGAAACCATCATCCGCCGGGTGACGGCAAGAATCGATGAATTGTTGCTCCTTGAAGACCGAAAAGAAATCATTCGCTCCCTCATCGACGGGTACTTTGAATTTTTCCTGCAGGAGAAAGATCTGGTTCTTTTGTTGCATCGGGTCGGATTTGACCTTCTGAGTCACGAAGAGGCTCACCGGCGGATGGAAGCAATTTTCACCCATTTACAGAGTATATGGGATAAGGTGGCCGAGCGAATTGGTGATATCCAGAGTCGAAGCGGGGTGGTGATTGAGGGAAGGAAACTGGTGCGCATGATTTCGGCGAGCGTGGTGGGGTACTGTGTGGAAGAATTGAAAAGAGAAGAGACCATTGGCAACGAAGACCGGGAGTTTTTTAAGGAGATTTTTACTGCTTTTTAGAGGAGGGGTTTGAGTCATGGAGAGACCGATTGATCTGCGGAGGGATACCATTACCCTTCCCACCGAGGCCATGAAGCAGTTTGCCTTTCAGGCCGAACTGGGGGATTCCATTTATGGCGAGGACCCCATGCAGAGAAAACTGGAAGAACTGGGGGCTTCGATTCTCGGGAAGGAAAGGGCGATTTTTCTTCCCAGCGGAACCATGGGGAATCTGGTGGCCCTTCTTACCCATACCCGGAGGGGTGAGGAGGTGATTCTGGAAGAAAGTGCCCATATCTTTACTTCCGAGACCGGGGGAGTTGGTGCCATCGCGGGTTTGACGGTGAAACCCATCCGGGGAGAGGATGGAGCACCGTCGCCGGCGGCCATTCTTCAGGCCATACGTCCTGATAATATCCATTATCCGCGTACTCGGCTCATCTGCCTTGAAAATACCCATTACCGCTATGGAGGCATTGTTCCCCCGCTAGAGAAATTTCGGGCTATTCGAGAGCTGGCAACGGAGAAGGGTCTTTCTATCCACCTTGATGGGGCCAGACTCTTTAACGCAGCGGTGTATTTGGGAGTGGAGGTTCAGGTCATTGCCCAGTATGCTGACACGGTGATGGTCTCTCTCTCCAAGGGATTGGGAGCTCCGGTGGGGTCGCTTCTGGCCGGTCCGCGAGATTTTATTAAAGAAGCTGAACGGTACCGGAAAATGCTCGGTGGAGGAATGCGCCAGACCGGATGGCTGTGTGCCTGCGGCATTATGGCCCTTTCTCCTGAGAATATCGCTCGCCTGCGAGAGGATCACGAAAATGCTCGTTTCCTGGCCGAAGGACTCTGTGCTATTCCCGGTATTAAGGTGGATTGTACCCGGGTCCATACCAACTTTGTGCTCGCTGATCTTGCCGAAAGCGGATGGGATGCTCGCCAGTTTGTGGAAAGGTTGAAAGAGAAAGGGGTGCTGGCCACACCGGCCGGGGAATCGAAAGTGCGCTTTGTGACTTCGAAGGAAGTCAACCGTACCCAGATTGCGCTGGCCCTGGAGCGCATTCACGAACTCATGCGTGCCCGGTAAACTTGTTTTCCCTCCCAGAAAGAGTATAATGAGAACAAAGGTTTGATGTGGGAGGAGAAATCCATTTCCCGGGAAGGCGATCTTTTCCAGATTCAGAATGATGCCCAGAGGCCTCTCGCTTTCCGGATGCGCCCGGTTACCCTCGATGAAGTGGTGGGCCAGCCGCACCTCACGGGAGAAAAGGGAGTACTGCGCCGGATTGTGGCTTCGGGAGTTTTGCCCTCGCTGATTTTCTGGGGGCCTCCTGGAAGCGGAAAGACTTCGGTGGCCCAAATCCTGGCGAAATCCTGCCAGTATCACATGATTTCCATCAGTGCCGTGGCCTCAGGGGTGAAGGAGATTCGGGATGCGGTCAAAGAGGCCGAGGACCATCTGAAACTCTACCAGAGGAAAACGGCCTTTTTCATCGACGAGATTCACCGTTTCCACAAAGGGCAGCAGAGCATTCTTTTGCCCTATGTGGAGGAGGGGTTGGTCACGCTCATCGGTTCCACCACCGAGAACCCTTCCTTTGAGATCATTGCTCCCCTTCTTTCCCGGGCTCAGGTGCTCCTTTTTTATCCTCTTTCGGTAGAAGATTTATTATTGCTTTTAAAAAGGGCCCTGGAGGATGAACGGGGTTTAAAGAACGTGGCCATTACGGTGGGAGAGGATGTGTTGCGTTTTGTGGCTCAGCTCGCTGATGGGGATGCCCGGCAGGCTTTGAATTTGCTCGAACTTGCCGTTTCCATTGCTCAGAATGAGAGAGAAAAAACACTCACCGTGCCTTTCGTGCGGGAATTTCTGGTCAAGAACTTTCACCTCTATGATAAATCGGGAGAAGAGCATTATAATCTCCTTTCCGCCTATCATAAGAGTTTGCGGGGAAGTGATCCCGATGGAGCGCTATATTGGCTGGCTCGAATGCTGGAAGCCGGAGAGAATCCCCGCAATATCTTGAGGCGTCTGGTGGCCTGTGCTTCGGAGGATGTTGGAAACGCCGACCCCCAGGCTTTGCTTTTGGCAGTAGCGGCTCACCAGGCCTTTGAGTTTCTGGGGGAGCCGGAGGGAAGGCTTGCCCTGGCCCAGGTTACCGTGTATGTGGCCTGTGCCCCAAAGAGTAACACTTCCTATATGGCCTTGCAACGAGCTTTGGCCGATGTCCGAGAGTTCGGATCGCTCCCTGTACCCTTACATCTTCGGAATGCGCCGACCGCGATGATGAAAAAGATGGGCTATGGGAAGGAGTACCGCTATGCCCATGATTTTCCAGGTGCTTTTGTGGAGCAGGAATATCTCCCGGACAAGCTTCGGGGCCGGGTCTATTTTAGGCCTTCGGATCGCGGCTATGAAGAGGTCTTGCGCAGGCGCTTGAAAATGCTCTGGAAGGATCGCAATTACTGACGATGCTCATTGAAGAATATATCCGGAAGCAAAAATTCCATCCGGACTGGGAAGAATTCCTGAACGTGATTCGGGGAGTACAGCCACCCCGGCGAGTCCATTTTGCAGAGTTCCTGGTTGATCCGGAAATCGTGGGGGCATTCCATGAGCAGTATCTTGGGGAAAAGCCCGTTGCCGTTACCGATGACCCCAAGGCTGCAATCGCACAGTATGTCTCCTTTTTCCATCGCTTGGGGTACGATTATTGCGTCCTGGTTGATATTCCTGGCCTGGCGCTTCCCTTTCCCGGACGTAACCGTCCGGGGCAACATGAGCGGAACTGGGTGGAAGAGGGGGTAGGGATTATCACTTCTTTCGCCGATTTTGAGGCATATCCTTTTCCCAGAGTTGAGGTCTTTGATTTTTCTCTTTACGAGTATCTGGTTTCCATTCTCCCGGAAGGGATGGGGTATCTGGCCAATGCCTGTGGGGGGATTTTTGAAACGGTAAGCGAAAACCTTCTGGGTTTAACGGGGCTTTCTTATCTTCTTTACGATGAACCGGAACTGGTGGGAGCTGTGTTTCAGAAAGTAGGCGATGTGATTCTCGAATTTTACCGGGTGCTCCTTGACCTTCCTGGAGTTGTCGGAGTCTTCCAGGGTGACGACCTGGGGTACAAAACTTCCACTCTGGTTTCGCCACAAATCCTGCGGCAGTTTGTTCTTCCCTGGCATAAGCGCCTTGCCTCCCTGTGCCATGCGAAGGGGAAAGTCTATTTTCTCCATTCCTGTGGCACGATTCTTCCGCTGATGGAGGATTTTATTGAGGATATTGGTATCGATGCGTTTCACTCTTTCCAGGAGGAAGTTTTTCCGGTTACCGCTTTTGCCCATCGTTATGGGCGTCGGGTGGGAATCCTCGGTGGGGTGGACCTCGATTATCTCGTCCGTTTTGAAGAACAGAAACTCCGGGAGTATGTGTCCTCGGTTTTGGCTGCCTGCTTTCCTTTTGGGAGATACGCTCTGGGTTCCGGGAACTCTATTGCTCACTACGTGCCACTTCGAAATTATCTCCTCATGCTTGACGAGGGCCTCAAGTTTTTAGCCTGAGTTTTCTGGCTTTGGTTGACAAATCGGTCTCTTTCTCTGTACAATGACTTTGGAATTACATTATATAGATATATTGTTATAACAATATGAGGGAGATGATGCTATGGAGTATACCTGTGAAGAGATTGCCAAGATGATTGATCACTCACTTCTTCGCCCGGAACTCACCGAGCAGGAAATCATCGAGGGATGCGAAATCGCCCGAAAGTATAACGTGGCTTCGGTGTGCTGTCGGCCTTCGGATGTGGCGCTTGCCAAAAAGGTGCTGGCCGGAAGTGAGGTCAAAGTGGGTGCAGTGGTGGGGTTTCCCCATGGTTCCCATCGGACGGAGACGAAAGTTTTTGAAGCCGAGCTGGCCATCAAGGATGGTGCTGAAGAACTCGACATGGTCATCCATATCGGGAAGCTGCGTAGCCGGGATTTCGAGTACGTCAAAAAGGATATCCAGGCCGTGGTGGATGTGGCCCACAAAAATGGTGTCATTGTCAAGGTGATTCTGGAAAACTGTTATCTCACCGATGAATTGAAGCGGATTGGTTGTCGGCTGGCGGAAGAAGCAGGAGCGGATTTTGTGAAAACCTCTACCGGCTTTGCTCCGGGGGGAGCGACCATTGAAGACCTGCGTTTGATGCGAGAAAGCGTTTCTCCCAGAGTTCAGGTGAAGGCCGCTGGAGGAGTGCGGGACCTGGATGCTGCCTTAAAGGTCCGGGAAGTCGGGGCGACCAGGTTCGGTGCCACCAAAACGGCGGAGATTCTGGAAGAGTGTAAGCGAAGGAAACGTGAACAGGGCAGTTGCTGCTAATATAAAAAAGGAGGCTTTTCATATGAAGAATCCATATTTCCCTCATCTTTTCTCTCCCATTGAGATTGGGAACTTCGTGGTTCCGAACCGCATCGCCCATGTGCCGACGGATATCAGTTCGGCCAATGCTGACGGCTCGGTCAACGAACGGGTGATCACCTATCACGAGGAGATTGCCAAGGGAGGGTGTGGTTTCATCATCGTGGGAGCCACTACTCCCGATAAGGCCACCGGAAGACCGACGGTGACGTGCCTGGCGGCGGATGAGGACCCCATGATTCCAGGGCTGGCGCGCCTTGCGGAAGCCATGCACCGTCATGGAGCGCGGTGTGCCGTGCAGCTCCAGCACCCTGGTCGTCAGGCGGCCTGGCCTCGTAAGGACCTGTTCTCGGCCACGGACATGGTGGTTTCTCTCCCTGGTTCGGCCGGGCACGAAGTGGTCTATGCTGAAGATGTGGCTCATGGAAAATCCATCCGGGCTATGACCGTGGAGGAGATTTATGATCTGATCGAAAAATTTGCCGAAGCGGCCTGGCGGGTGCAGCAGGCTGGTTTTGATGCGGTGGAACTCCACGGTGCTCACGGGTACCTCATTGCTCAGTTTATGAGTCCCTACGTGAACCGCAGAAATGACCGCTTTGGCGGGAGTTTCATTAACCGGATGCGATTTGTTCTGGAAATCATTGACCGAATCAAGAAGAAATGTGGCAAGAAGTTCCCCATCGGGATTCGCTATTCAGGTGAAGAATGGATCGAGGGCGGAAGAACCCTGGATGAGAGCATTAAGGTAGCCAAACTCATGGAAGAGAACGGCGTAGCCTTCCTGGATATCAGTGCCGGGATTTTTGAGGTTCCCGGACCGACTATGGACCCCATGTACTATCCTCAGGGATGGAATACGTATACCGCTGAAGAAATCAAGAAACATGTCAAGATCCCGGTAATTACCAGCCACACCCTGAGAGACCCGGCCTATTGTGAGCGCATCCTTGCCGAAGGAAAAACAGATATGGTGGGACTCTCGAGACAACTTATCGCTGATCCGTACTGGGGGAACAAAGCCAAGGACGGTCAGGTGAAAGAAATCCGGAAATGCATCTCGTGTTTAGTGGGGTGCTGGCAGGAGTCGCTCATGATTAAAAGAGAATGCCGCTGCGCCGTGAATCCGGCGGTGGGGGATGAGCGGTTCATTCATCTCCAGAAATCCGAGACTCCCCTTAAAGTTGCCATTATTGGCGGAGGACCTGGAGGGATGGAAGCGGCTCGAATTGCCACCCTGCGGGGACATCAGGTTACCATCTTCGAAAAAAGCGGCGAACTGGGGGGAGCGATTCTCTACTG
>JABUEZ010000106.1 GCA_013314795.1 Candidatus Profundicultor aquiphilus
AAACTCATGAATTTCTCCAATAATTTCCTGTCCCTCTTTCCACTCACTGTTGATACTTATAAACCCTGCAATCCTTTCTTTATCCAGGGCAACCAGAAATCCAGCCGGATCACCTCGCCACAACCACAAAAGATACCCCCGTATTCGTTCTCGGTGTTGGTAAGCATATTCGGGGAGTTCCTGATATGCCTTTTGATAAAGTTCGATGAGCGACTCCAGCTTTTCTTCTAATTCTTTACAGCTCAGTGTAACAAGCTGAAAACAAACCACCCCGATCACTCCCTATCCATTGTACCTAAATCACCTGTCATTTTTCACAAATTTGCCACAAATGAGCCAAAAAATCGACACATGTCAAGATTATGATGTGTATAACCAAATTAACTCGAAGGAGGTTATGAACATGAAAAAGCTCGGCATTCTCGTGCTCCTGGTGATTTCTCTGGTCGGTGGTCTGAGTGCCTTTGCCTTTGCTGCAGGCCCTTACCGGGGTGGGTCAAAAATGCCTTCTCAACCTAGTATGGGTATGCGATGGAACCAGCCGGATGACTCGTTTCCAGGGAGAGGCCCTCTTTTCGGTATTACCCTGACTACCGAACAGAAAGAAAAAGTTCTGGAAATCCAGAAAAAGAACCTGGAAATCATCCAGAATCTGCGTAATCAGATTCAGAGCGCACGCCTGACATTACAGGAACTGAGTTTGAAACCGACAAGCCCAGAAACTGCTGAACAAATTCGAGCCAAAGTAAAAGAAATTATGGATTTAAGGAAACAGATTCAGGATGTCCACCGCACCATGTATCAGGAATTCCTGGATCTTCTTACTCCGGAACAACTCACCCAGCTTGTGCAAAAAGAAGGTCAAGGGCCTTACGGAAAAGGATTTTGTGGCGTAGGACCAGGACTGATGCGCTTCGGAAAACGGTGGTAAAATAAAAAGGGGAGGGTTTACCTCCCCTTGTTGGAGATACAAATCGAGGAGCAAAACCGGTGAGCTCAATTCTTGTAGTCGATGATGAAAAGGCAGTGTGTGACCTTTTGAAAATGTACCTGGAAAAAGAGGGATTCGAAGTAATGGTTGCCCACGATGGCGAGGAAGCTCTGAAAAAAGTCGAGCACCATCATCCCAGTCTTATCCTTTTAGACCTTATGCTTCCCAAAAAGGATGGATGGACAGTATGTCGGGAAATCCGCAAAATATCGGATGTCCCCATCATTATGCTTACCGCCCGGGGAGAGGAGTTTGACCGAATTCTGGGATTAGAGTTAGGAGCAGATGATTATATAGCCAAACCTTTCAGTCCTCGAGAAGTTGTGGCCAGGGTTAAGGCAGTTCTTCGCCGAACCCAAATGCAGGGAGGAGAAAAAACCAAACACCTTGACTATGGATGCCTTTTCATCGACTACGAAGCCCGTATGGTGAAAATCAACGGGAAAGAATTGACTCTGACTCCAAAGGAATTCGAATTGCTCTGGTTTTTAGCCAGAAACCCTTCCCGAGCGTATACCCGGGAAAAACTCCTGGAACTCATCTGGGACTATGACTTTGCCGGAGATAGCCGTACGGTAGATACCCACATCAAGCGTCTCCGAGAAAAGCTGGAAGAAGCTGGTGCCCCTCCTTGTATTAAGACTGTCTGGGGGTACGGATATAAATTTGAGATAGAGCCTCAATGAGAAAAAGCCTCTTTACCAAACTTCTCTTTTCACATCTTCTGGTCATCACCATATCATACTTTGTTTTGGGGTTCAGCTTATCTCTCCTCTTCAGCCGTTACTACTTTTCCCTGCAGGAAAAAGAACTCGTCAAGCGAGGAGAAAATCTAATCAATATCCTCACCCAAACTTCCGATTTCCACTTTGAAATCCCCGAGATAGCGCGCCGATTTGTCCAGGGAATTTCCATTACCGTAGTAAGCAAAGAAGAACTCCTGCAAGAAAGGCCGCTTCCTCCTCGGGGTTTTATGCGTCGAATGTGGGGTAGAGTCGCCGAAACTGGCTTACCTCAGACAATCTGGGAAAAAATCCAAAAAGGGGAATATATTTCCTGGCAGAATTTCCACCCTGTACTTCGTCAGGATGTTTTGAGCGTTGCTCTTCCTCTGGAGCGTAAAGGACAAACCCTTGCTGCCCTGATTCTCTCCGTTCCTCTCACCAATATCGAAACGACCATAAAGACTGTCGAATACTTTCTTCTTTTCTCCAGTCTTATTTCTCTTTCACTCTCCCTTCTTGTCGCTTTTCTATCCTCTTCGTCGTTAGCCCGCCCCCTCAAAAGGATGAGCGAAATAGCCCGACAGCTTGCTCGGGGAAATTTCCAGGAAAAAATCAAAATCGAGACTCAAGACGAAGTTGGCCAACTGGCGCAAGATTTCAATATCCTCTCTGAAACTCTGGAAGAAACCATCGGAAAACTTCGCGAAGAGAAAGAACGTACCGAAAATATTTTCCTTCATATGTCTGAAGGTGTTCTTGCCATCGATAGAAGTAAACATATTGTTTCCATGAATCCCGCTCTTCAAAGAACGCTCTCCATCGAAAAGGAAGAGGTTTCCACCCTCCGAGATCTCCACCTGGGAGAAGAAATCGAAAAACTCTTCGAAGAAGTCCTGCAAACGGGACAGGAAAAAGAAAAGGAAGTCGTGCTTGCCGAAGGGAAAAACATTGTTTTCCATATTACCCCTCTTCAGGAAAAAGAAGCCATCAAAGGTGCCGTGGCTGTGGTGCAGGATATCACCGCACTGCGCAAGGTAGATCAATTGCGGCGAGAATTCATTGCCAACGTTTCCCATGAACTGCGCACGCCTCTTACCTCCATACAGGGTTTTCTTGAAGCAGCCATCGACCAGGTTATTTCTCTGGAAGAATTCAAAGAAAAATATCTACCCCTCATTCACGGTGAAACACTGCGCCTTTCTCGACTCATTCATGACCTTCTGGACCTTTCCCTTATGGAATCCGGGAAAATCCGATGGGAAATGGAAAGCGTTATCATCAGCCAGGTAGTCCACAGAGTCATTACCAAACTCTCTCCGTTACTCTCGGCGCGTCAAATCGAGGTTCAAGAAGAGTTTGAACATGACCTCCCCCCAGTATTGGGAAACGAAGACCGGCTGGAACAGGTCTTTACCAACCTTCTCCATAACGCCATTCTCTTCTCGTCTCCAGGAAGCCCTGTTACCGTAGGAGGAAGAATCCAGGAAGGACATCTCCTTCTTTTCGTGCGTGACCAGGGTTCTGGCATACCTTCCCAGGACCTTCCTTACATTTTTGAGCGCTTCTATCGCGTGGATAAATCTCGTTCTCGCGAAGGAGGAGGAACGGGTCTTGGTCTGGCCATCACCAAACAGATTATAGAACACCACGGAGGGAGAATCTGGGCAGAAAGCGAACTCAACAGAGGCACAACGTTTTTTTTCACCCTTCCTATTTTTCCTTCACCACAGTCCGGCGGAGAAGTTGCTCCAGAGCCAAAGCCAGCGCCCCACCCAAAAGGGCAGTGATAAGCTGGGGAATCTGCATAGCCTGCGCCACAGGACCCGGAACTTTTACAAGAACCGTGACCGCCTGAGAAAGCAAAACATACTTTGCCAGAGCACCGGCAACGACACCTGCGATCTTCCAAAAGAAGCTACGCCTTGTCAGGAAAATCCCAAAGACGATGACAAGCAAGGAATTTCCCATCATGATAAACGGAATCATCGGTGCAAGGGGAGCAGGAAGAATACCCCTTGAAAACGCTATCCAGGGAGTAAAAAAACCGATGACCACCCCACTTCCAATCCCCTGGAAGATGGTAGCCAGTAACAAAGCCATGTTGACCAGTGGTCCTGTCACAAGTTGGGGGAAACCCAGCATCTGGATCACGAGAACCAGGGCAAAAAGGAGAGCTGTTCCTGTGATCCACCTCACTTGTCTCTCTCTTTTCACCTTACCTCACCTCAAGCACTATTTTCCCTTCACGTAAAGATAGAGATTATATTCACTGTCAAATACTGCTGGAACCCAGGAAGGAAGTTTCCACACGTAGGAAACAATCCTTGCCCCTTCCTTGAGTTCCCGACGGAACTTCTCCTGCAAAAGTTCATTGACATGGGAAAAAAGAAAAATGGTTACCACATCAGCTTCGTAAAGGGGAACGGTGTGGAGATTGCCGAAAATTACCCGCACCCGAGAAGCATGGCCAGAAAAGAATACCCGCAGGATTGCCAGAAGGTAGAGCCACGGATTCAATTCCACTCCCACTGCCTGAGCCCGGTACTCCCGCGCCGCACAGACCAGAATTCTTCCATCTCCACATCCCAGGTCATAGAGTACTTCCCCAGGTTTGAGATCACTCATTTCCAGCATCCTCCGTACCCTCTTCATATCGGTTGGCTGCCAGGGAATACCATGAAAAAAGAGCGGAAAGAGCCAGAAAAAAAAGAGAAAAAGGGTAACGGAAAAAAGCACTCCCAGAAAAAGCATCATTTTACCTCCATAAAACGTTCTGCCAGATACGAACTCCTCACAAAAGGACCACTGGCCACCCCCCAGAAACCAAGCTCATAGGCCTTTTCTTCATAAAAAGAGAACCATGAAGGTGGAACATATGCCCTGACCGGAAGGTGTTTCATCGAAGGACGCAGATACTGCCCAATGGTTACAATATCGCAACCAGCATGCCGCAAATCGGACAACACTTCCAGGACTTCCTCTGGGGTTTCACCCAAACCCACCATAAGCCCGGATTTAGTGAGGACCGAGGGAAATAGGGCCTTAAACCGTTCCAGCACAAAGAGAGAACGTTCATACTGCGCCTTCGGTCTTACGGTTGGATAAAGACGTGGGACGGTCTCTACATTGTGATTGAAAACATCGGGAAGATCCTCCCGAAAAATCTCTAGAAATTCTTCTCGTCCCTGAAAATCAGGAGTGAGAATTTCGATGGTAGCCGAAGGAAGTGTCATTCGTAACGCCCTGATAACCTGGACAAAATGACCAGCTCCTCCATCGGGAAGGTCATCCCGAGTAACCGAAGTAACCACCACATGCTTGAGGGCAAGAGCTTTCGCGGCCTGTGCTACCCGTATCGGTTCTTCCGGATCGGGCGGTAACGGCCGACCTTTTTTCACAGCGCAAAAACCGCAATTCCTGGTACAGACTTCGCCCAAAATAAGAAACGTCGCCGTGCCTTTCCCAAAACATTCACCGATATTGGGACAACGAGCACTTTCACAGACCGTATGTAACCCCAGAGAACGAAGGAGTATCTCCATATTTTCTCCACCCGAGGCCGGAAACCGCCTTTTGATCCAGTGGGGTAATTCACTCATAGGATAACTCCTTGACTCAAAACAACTTCAAAATCTTCCTGCACTTCCTGCATGTCAAAACCCAAAACTGTCCCCATTGCCTCAGCAAGCCACTCCTTCATGGCATAGCGTTCTTCCCAAGAATACCTATTTCCAGTAATACATTCAAGAGATGTGACTCCTTTATCACGAATTCCACAGGGAACAATGTACCGAAAATGGGCAAGATTCGGAGAAATATTCAGGGCAAACCCATGGTACGTGACCCACCCTCTCACGGCAATACCAATGGCGGCAATTTTTTCTGGGTTTTCTGGATTTACCCAAACACCGGTATGAGGAGGATATCGAAAACCTTCTATCTGGAAACGGCGCAAAAAAAGAATTAAGGTTTCCTCCAGCGCCCGTAAAAAAGCATGGACATCTTTCCGCCAGAAACGCAGGTTAATAACAGGGTAACCAACAATCTGTCCCGGACCGTGATAGGTAATATCTCCACCCCTTTCCACCTCATAGACCTTTATTCCTTCCCGCCGAAGAACTTCCTCACCAACCAGGAGATTTTCCCTCGACGCCGAGCGACCCAGAGTAAAAACCGGTGGGTGTTCAAGGAGAAGAAGAACTCCGGGTAAATCATTCTGAACCACATGTTCCCAGAGCTTTTTCTGTAAACCCAGTGCCTGGGTATAATCAATCACACCCCGGTAACGCTTGTACCAAAGCCTGTACTTCTCCAATCCTATCACTCACTTAACCGTGAACCGGCTACCGGAAAAATAATAACCATAATAAATAAACTCCACAAAAGGAAATTAAACTACCCTCTCTCAAGCCAGTTTACCCAGCAGTGTATTGAAAGAGAATCAGAAAGTACTCCTTTCTCACAGCACTTTTGGTTAACCGCACGTTTTTATTGTAGCAAACTCTCAGCGGAAATACCACGAATGCAAAAAAACAGGCCTCAATCCACTTCTACCGTTTTGAGATTAAACCTTTTCACCTTCAAAAAATAAATAAGGGGCCTGAGACCTCAGGCCCCTTAGAAACACCTATTTCTTCAACCACTCTTTCGGTGGAGCCAATCTCTTGGCACGGTTATCCACTTCTTTGATCGCCGCATCGGCTGACATTTCCTGGCTCCATACTTTCTGCAAATGTTCCTGCCACATCTCACTCAGAGTAAAAGCATTGGGGTTGGGAGTCCACCGCAGGGCAGCGTACTCTTCCAGATTCTTACTCACCACCGGTCGGCAGGTACCCTGTCCCCAAGCACTGGTCCGCTCTACAATCTGTGGATCGTTCCAGACCGAGTTTCGGACTGGAGTTTGGTTATTGTATTTTGCCGAAGCAACCAGCATAACTGGCTTACTGGATGCCCACTCCATGAACAACCAGGCCGCTTTCTTATGCTGAGAGGCAGCGTTCATGGCAATAGACCAGGCCCAGATGTTAGACTTAATCCCAGCCGGTCCCTTAGGAACATGAATCGCCTTCCACTTCCCAACAATCTGGCTAAAAGCTGGATCTTCCAACTCTGCTCCCCAGTGGTCTGCGTCAATCTGCATCACAGCTTTTCCGGAAGCAAAGGCATCTTTCACATCGTACCAGTCAAGAGTTGGCCAATCCTTTGGCCCAAAATCTCTCAAAAGCTTCGTCCAGAGGTCGGACATCTGCACCACTGCTTCGCTATAAATACTGGGGTTACCGTTCTCGTCAAAATCCTTACCACCGTAAGAAGTAAAGAGGCTCAGATACGCAGAGTTAACCGTACCAGCTCCCTTCACGCCCCGGCACGTATACGGCAACATGTCCGTGATTCCATCAGCGTCAAACCCT
>JABUEZ010000107.1 GCA_013314795.1 Candidatus Profundicultor aquiphilus
AGTAGGAATATTTTCCGGCCAATCAGGAGCAACATCCCGAAGCGGATTTGGTTTCGTATACTGCATGGCCGCCTCATCGGTGAAATGCGAATAGAGATACGGATCCATACCACAATAGGTATCAGCAACGGAGTATATGCTGTACACCGAGCTCGAAACACGAAGCATCACGTAAAAGGCAGCCTGTTTCACTTTATCGGGAAGATTTTTGGGAATAATCCAGAACCGGTTGTAAGGAGCCATCGCCCGACGGACCACTTCTCCAGTTTGTGGATCCTTGTAACCAGGCATGGGAGCATTTGCCACATCGCCTTTTACTTCAGGCTGCCCCATCTGGCCCCATTCGTTAATGTCAATGAACCAGATCTGAAAAACTACCTTTCCTGCCAGCCAGTAGTCCACCGTTTCGGTAAAACCAAAATTGGCCACCCCTGGCGGACAGTAAGGAGCGGTTTCCACCATTTTTTTCATCGCCTCAATGGCTTTGTCTCGTGGCCAGAGGGCATGCTCCATATCTTCACTGAAGTACATGACCCCATAGGCCGATGCCAGGTCGAAATAGAAGGCAGAACCATCCGGTGGGAGTAACCACCACATGGTGGGATACATGTCGGGGGGAAGCACTTGCTTGAAGAATTTTCCCAGGTTCACGAAATCATCCCAGGTGTCAGGGGGAGCCAGTTCTTTGCCAAATTGTTCTTTGTACATCTTTTGATACTCGGGGTTTTCGAAGTACGACTTACGGTAGTTGAAAAGATGGATGTCCCCATCGAAAGGTATAGCCCAGTAGTTGCCACCCCACTTCATATAGAACTCCCGATAGGTGGGAAGAACGTCGTCGAGGTACTTCTTGACATCGGCTTCGTCATACATTTCGAAATAGGAATCCAGGGGCTCTATCAAACCAGTCAGAGCAAAGTCGGCAATGAATCGAGGGTTGATTTCGATGATCTGATAGCTTGGTTTTCCGGCCAGAAGATCCCCCATGGCTTTTTCTCGCAACTTGGGGAGATCCACCATCTCAGTTCTCTTAATTTTGACTCCGCACTCTTTTTCAAGAAGTGGCGCGTACCATTCTAAAATCCTTCCCGCCCCAGAGTCATGAATAGCCGTTAATTCGATACCACTAAAATCAACATCCGGATTTTTTTCTCCCGGGGGGAGGAAAAGTTTGATCTTCGCCTCCACCCCGAAAACAGCACTCACAAGGAAAAGAACCAGCACCAACAAGAACAAGCTCTTTCTCATGGCCTACCCTCCTTTTCGCTTTGCCAGAGAAAAACAATGGGTTCCCTCCCCCATCAATCAACTAACCGAAAAACACTTTCCGCACTACCTGATGCGCAAGACCGGCATCTCCTCCTTTCTGTGCTTCTTCCAAGGATTGCAAATCAATTTTACTCAGCAGGCTTTCAAGGGCCCGGGTATTCATCACACAAAGTTCCAGCGCCTTCACCGGGTCCATGCGGTATGGGAAGATGTCGAAACCAACGTACCCCTGGTAACCAGATTTTTTAATGTAATAGAGAAATTCCAGGGTCTCATAAAGGTTGGTGCTTCCCGCAACCAGATCGTCGTCCCACTCCCGGTAGGCATCGTTAAAATGCACATTATACAGGACGTTCTCTTTGGCCAGCACCGAAACGACCTCTCCCGGATTTTCTTTGGCCATCAGAGCATGTCCAAAATCCACCGTGACACCAACATTTTTCCGTCCTACGGCTTTGATGAGATACAATGCCTGAAAAGCATTACCAAGAAGAATATACTGACGCGGCTCTTTCAGTTTGTATTCAAGGGAAATGCGCACCGAGGGATTATGATCGGCAATTTCAGCAATGGCCTCAAGAAGCAAATCCCAGGCTCTTCCATAGTCAATCTGAAACGGATAATCAAAACCATCAGTGCCCAACCACAAACCCAGGGTGGAACACTCAAAAACTCCCAGAAGATCGATAATTTTCTTCGCGCCATCAATAGCCTCACGCCGAAGTTTCTCGTCAGGACAGGTCAAGGCCCCCCTCTGCCACTTTGGGCGACCATGAGTGTTAAAATTAATCCCGCTCACCTTCAAACCCTGGTCGTCCAAAAGCGCTTTCAGATCCCGAGGGGGAATTAAGTCCAGTTCATCGTCAAAAAACTCGACCGCAACGATATCCTTTACCTTCTTGATTCGCATGATCCTTTCCTTCACACTAACCGGGCTTTCGTATCCCTGAGGAAGAAAACGATCTGCCACCCCTCCCATGCACCAGGTTCCTACCGCAAGCTGTAATGACGCCAAATAAATCACCCCTTACTTTCAGCATTGATATAACAATTGTTATTTAACAAATTAACAAAAAAGCACTAAAAAGTCAAGACTCACAAAACAATGTTTTCCCTACTCAGGGTTTCAAAACAACTTTAATGGCTTCTTTGGTCCTGGTTAACATAAACCCCTCTGACCAATTTTCCAGGGGTAACACATGGGTAATCAAATTCTGGAGGGGAAATCGGTGTTCAGTGAGCATCGCTATAGCCTTTTCCCAGCTTGATTTTTTTTGAGTTCTCGAACCAGAAAGAATTAACTCCCGAGAAAAAAGATACTCATCAAAATCAAGCGAAACTTCCCGATGGAGAATCCCCAACTGAAAAAAGCGACCTCTCTTGCGAAGTAGCTGGAGGCCAGAATACACTGCCGGAAGAGCCCCAGAACACTCAAACACCACATCCACCCCATAGGGGTCAACGCGACTTTCTACAAATTCCTGGAGATTTACAGAATCAACATCGAGAACAAAGTCAAGAGGATACGTCTGAGCTTTTTCCAGCCTTTCCCTATCATCGGCCTTCCCAGCCAGAATCACCTGTGCACCCTGCGAGCGCGCCACCCAGGCTACAAGAATCCCTAAAGGCCCAGGGCCAAGAACGAGCACCCTTTCCCCTTTCTCAACTCTTGCCTGCTCTAAAACCGCATGCACCGCGCAGGCCAGAGGTTCAAGCACTGCTCCCTCTTCAAAAGAAAGGAAAGAAGGCAATCCATGTACTGTGACTTCGGGAACTACGATATACTCAGCAAACGCCCCATCAACCCCTGATCCGATACCTTTTCGGTATGGACAAAGGTTAAAATGCCCCTCACGGCAGTACACACACTGGCCACAGTGAAAAACAGTGGTCTCCGAAGTGACTCGATCCCCTATTTTGACTCTCTCTACCCCTTCTCCAACTTCCACGACCACACCAGAAAACTCATGACCCAGAATCACTGGCGGCCTGAGTGAGGAAATCCCGTGAACGTCGGTACCACAGATCCCTGCAGCCATAACTTTCACCTTCACTTCCCCACGCCCCGGTAATGGTTCCCTGACCTCCTCCAAGACAATACTCTGTTTATCTTTAGTTCTCTGAACCAGAGCTTTCACGGCTCTTTTCCACCTCTAAAAGAAATAGCATTCTCTCCTGAATTCTGTCATTCATCTCCCATATTGCACCAAGCTCTTCACGCAGCTTTCGATAGACCAGAAATTTTTCCTGATAAAACTGGTGCAAGGAAGAATCAGGATAAAAAATCCGATCAATCCGAAAGGTCGCTTCCACCGCCTGGCTCGGGTCTGCAAAAATACCCACCCCTACCCCGGCCAGGAGCGCTACTCCCAGAGCCCCCAGTTCCCTTACCTTGGGAACTACAACTTTGACCCCGGTCATATCGGCAATCATCTGACACCAGAAATCACTTTTTGCTCCCCCACCCGAAAGTCTCATTTCCTCGAACGGCGCAGCAAGCGATTGAAAGCAGTCCAGGACCGAGAACGAAATTCCTTCATATACTGCCCTGGCAAGATGGACATCACGATGAGTGTAACTCAAACCTAAAAACACCCCCCGCGCTCTGGGATCCACAAAAGGTGCCCGTTCTCCACCAGGACTAATATAAGGGAGGAAAATCAATCCTTCCGCTCCAGGCGAAATTTGCCGGATCTCTTCTTCTAGGGAAACGAAAAGTTTCTCTTTCTGTTCACAGAACTCTCTTTCCTTCCCCAAAACATGAGTAAGAAACCAATCAAGGCTCAACGTCCCCGACATTGTGGCCATAGCCCGTAAAAAAGTTTCCTTCAGAGGGTAAAAAACCGAGATGCCAACTCCTGGAGGCTCAAAAAGTTTGGGAGATCTCTCAGTCAAAAAAGCGTTAAAGCAGGTTGTCCCCAGAATAGAATAGGCCTGTCCAGGGCGAAGAATCCCCAAAGCCAGAGCACAGGCCGCAACATCGACAACTCCAGTGATTACCGGGGTTCCCGCTCGAAGACCGGTTAAAAAAGCAGCTTCCCTGGTTATCGTTCCTACAACTTCCCACGCCTCCCGCATTGGGGGAAGGATCTCTTCTAACTCCTCAAGATCAAAAATATTCAGGATCGAATGAACCTTCCCCTCCAGCGGAAGAGGGAACATGGAGAAATCAGAGGCATCAGTTGCAAGAACTCCGGTCAGCTTGTATCGGACCCAATCCTTGGCAAAAACAAAATGTTTAGCTCGTTTGAGTATCTCCGGCTTCTCCTCTTTGAGCCACCTTAGAATCGCCACCGGCGAACCAGTAAAAATGCTGTTACTGGACTTTTCAAAAGCCAAAAGATGCCTGCCATCTTTTTTCCATTCATCAATGATTGATTTTGCCCGACCATCGATCCAGATAATTGCGTTACCCACCGGTTGTAATGATTCATCAAGAAGCCAGCAACCTGTCCCCTGCCCGGTCACACCGATAGAAACAATCAAAGCAGGATCAACGTGAGATTCAGCAAGACATGCCGCAATAGAATGAGTAGCTATATCCCAGATTGCGTTCATGTTCTGTTCGGCATAATCCGGTTTTTCGCTATAAATGGGAACCGTTTTGCTTGTAGCAGCAATAACTTTTCCCTGGAGATTAAAAAGAACCACCTTTACGGCGCTGGTCCCAACGTCAATGCCCAAAAGGTACCCTTCCACCACCTGACCCTCCATGATGAGAATCCTCAAAATTTGAGCAAACGCTCAAGATATAAATCTCAAAAACAACTCTAACACAATTTTGCAAAAGCTGTCAACAAAAGAAATGACTATCACTTCCTTCCCCGTTTGCTCCCATTTCCAGCTTCGGAGCGAAAATCTCCTCCACTGCAGAACCTGCAGTCTTTTATCTCGTCCAGGATTCAAAAAAACGATAAAAATTTCTATTCTCTCCCTTTCCCCTCTTGAAATTTTCCAAAATCTTATATAATGAAAGACAATAATCCTTAAGTTACCAGCGAGGGTAACGTAAGGGGGAACAAAGGCGTTCCTCAGAAATGGGGAACGTCTTTTTGTTTTTTTAGGTCGATGTTGCGACAAAAACTCTATGAAGAGGAGGTACCAAGGATGGTTCAGTCAAACCCTTTTGTTATGGCACAGCAACAGCTTGACGAATGCGCCCGGATAATGAACCTGGATCCTGGCATTCATCAGGTTTTGCGTGTTCCAGCCCGAGAAATCCACGTTTCGCTTCCGGTACGAATGGATGATGGTTCTATCCGGGTTTTCCAGGGATTCAGAGTACAGTACAACGACGCCAAAGGCCCCACCAAAGGTGGTATCCGCTTTCATCCTGAAGAAACCATTGACACGGTGCGAGCACTCGCTGCCTGGATGACCTGGAAGTGTGCGGTGATGGATTTACCTCTTGGAGGCGCCAAAGGAGGAGTCATTTGTAACCCCAAAGAAATGTCCCAGGGAGAGTTGGAGCGCTTGAGTCGGGCATATATTCGGGCCATTTACCCCTTAATCGGACCCGATAAGGACGTTCCCGCTCCAGACGTGTACACCAATCCCCAGATCATGGCCTGGATGATGGATGAGTACTCCAAAATCGCTGGAAAAAATCAGTTCGGCGTCATCACCGGGAAACCTCTTCCGGTCGGAGGTTCAAAAGGACGAGATAAAGCCACGGCCTGGGGAGGAATGGTGGCCATTCAAGAAGCGGCCGGGGTTTTGGGCCTTAATCTTTCCAAGGCTACCGTTGCCGTGCAAGGCTATGGAAATGCCGGATATTACGCCGCTTTCCTCCTGCACACCATCTGCGGAGCCAAAATCGTCGCAATAAGCGACAGCCGGGGAGGAATTTTCGACCCCAAAGGAATCAATCCCGATGAAGCCTTAAAATGCAAAAATGATACCTGTTCGGTGGTTAATCTTCCCGGTGGACAGAGAATTTCGAATGAAGACCTTCTGGAACTCGAGGTTGATATTCTCGTCCCCGCTGCCTTAGAGAACGTGATCACCGAGAAAAACGCTCCTCGGATTAAAGCCAAAATCGTGGCCGAGCTGGCCAATGGTCCCACTACGCCTGAGGCTGACCAAATTCTCTACAGGAATGGAGTGCATGTTATTCCTGATTTCCTCTGCAACGCTGGGGGCGTTACAGTTTCCTATTTCGAAATGGTGCAGAACTTTTACATGTACTATTGGGAAGAAGAAGAAGTCATGAAACGTCTGGCCAAGAAAATGACCACTGCCTACCATACCGTCCTGGATACGTCGAAAAAATACTCCATCCACATGCGTCAGGCTGCTTATGTAACGGCAGTTCAGCGCGTGGTCGAAGCCATGAAACTCCGTGGCTGGGTATAATCTCCCTTCCTCTTACCACCACCCCTTCGCTTCCCCCGAGAAGGGGTGGTCCGTCGTTCTTCCAACCGGCACCAGGAATAAAAACTTCCCTAAAAGTATTAATCTCCAAAAAGGGGGTTTTGGTCATGCAGGCAACGTCCATCAAGATGCGGGCTCTTGTGGCTATCGGGATGATTATTCTTATTCTTTTGATGTTCACCACCGGTGTTATCCTCTGGCTGGCCAGCCGGGGGTTTTCTCAGAATGCAACGCTGTGGAACATCGCCTTTGCCATTCACCCCATTGGGGGATGGGGAATCTTTTTGTTGAGCATCGTACATCTTGCACTCAACAAAAAGCTTTTCCAGAGTGACATAAAAACGCTCTGGAAAAAACCCCGGTGAGCAGGTTGCTCGGCGTTTTCACCCATAACCTTGAAAAATACCTCTACAAGGAACGGGTCAAACTGTGTTCCGGCGTTTTTCCGAATCTC
>JABUEZ010000108.1 GCA_013314795.1 Candidatus Profundicultor aquiphilus
CCTTTGACACAGGCCAACTCCACAAACCGAAAACCGGCCCTGGAAATGCCGGAAAGCGCATCAGAAAGAGAAAAACCGTGGTATGTATTGGTAGAAACTGCAAGAAAAAGAAACATGCCCCATCACTCCCTTCGTTTTCTTTCCATTATACCCCAGGGGAAAACCCCATGATGCGCAAAGAGAAACGGCTTTTTACTCCGAAAAATGACAAAATCTTCAAAGATTCCCTCAAACGGACGGAAAATGGTTCCTCTAATCCCGAAAGAAGCCTTCCCCTACAAAATGAAAGTGGTCAAGCATTGTTCCGGTCGCCGGGAAAATACCCGCTATTACCACTGACCTTCCAAAAAAGTTCGTCAGCGTCTCCCCCTTCCTTCGAAAAAGCCCTTCCCGCTTCATCATGGCTGCCTCCAGAGCCCCCAAATAAACCGGCCAATAATCCTTACCATCTATGTTAACTGGTTTATTAAAGGCATCAAGAGTAACCAGAGTGGTAAATCGTTGGGGAAGATTCCCTTCCCCAACAAGGTAGAAAAACTTGGGGATACCACCAGCTGAAAGTATTTTTAGCTCTGCCTGAGTAACCAAACGCTCAAGGGTCATTCGGCTCACGATGTGATAGTGATCCAGAACTGTTCCAGTTGCCTGCAGGATCCCTGCCACTTTTATGCTGGACATACCAAAAAAACCTTGGATGACATCTCCGGTCTTTTGAAAAAGCTTTTCCCTCTTCATCATCCGAGCTTCTTCAAACCCCAGGACCATTTCCTGAGGCCCGAGATTTAAATTTCCTTCCCGCACTCGGAGCAAAGGATGTTCGATATTATCCACTCCCAGAAAGAGTTTGGGACCATTCTTTGAAAGAGCTACCCTTGATGTCCCCTGAAGGAGATAAGATGTAATGTTCCGCAAATTCGAAAGTGCCGAAGGGGGAATCATGCTTTCCATGGTGGTACTGAGTCGAGCAAAGCTGAAAAAAAGAAAGGCAAAAAAAACCACCATGAAGGCTGGCGCAAACCGGGATAGAAAATCACGCCTTCCAGGGCGAAAACTCCGCAAAAGCAGGGAATTCACCACTACAGAAACTGAACTCATGGCCATCGCAAGACCAGCCAATTCCGGTTTCAAGGACAGACCAAAACCCGAAAAAACCCGAGCCGCGATGGGAATCCCCAGGAGATTATAAAAAAGAGCAAAAAAGAGATTCTGCCTGATTTTACCCAGGGTTTTTAAGGAAAGCTCAATTGCCGTGGCCACGTCCTGCGGGTCCCCTTTGGCCAGGACAATCTCACCAGTTTCTAACGCCACATCGGCCCCTCCTCCCATGGCAATACCGAGATCGGCCGTCGCCAGAGCCGGAGCATCATTCACACCATCTCCCACAAAAGCAACCCTTTGACCGCTTTTCTGAATTTTCTGTACCACACTGGCTTTTTCTTCAGGTAACACTTCAGCAATCACATCGTTCTCATCGATGCCCACCGCTCGAGCTATTGATAGAGCAACTCTCCGGTTATCCCCGGTAAGCATGGATACTCCAAGTCCCATACGTTTAAGCTTTCGAATTGCTTCCTTAGCAGTATCCTTAATGGTATCGGCGATTGCCAAAAATCCCAGAATCTCCTCTGGTGTCGAGAGAACTACAACGGTTTTACCTTCCTCCTCGAGCCTTTCAATAATTTCCGTTTCTCTCAATTCCCCTTTCAGCGTTTCGGCAATAAAGGCAGGATTGCCCAAATAATATCTTGTGCCCCCGATTTTTCCAGTTATACCCTGGCCAGGAAGAGCCAGAAACTCCTCTACTTCTTGCAAAACAATGTTTTCCTCCTTTGCCCTGCTCACAATGGCTTCTGCCAGGGGATGCTCAGATGATTTTTCCAGCGTTGCCGCAATCTGTAACACCTCTTCTTCTGGGACCTTGACCCCAATCACCTCGGTCACCCGGGGTTTTCCGTGGGTAAGAGTTCCAGTCTTATCGAAAACAACGCGGTCGATATTTTTTACCTTTTCCAGAACCCCTCCCCCTTTGATAAGAATTCCATATTCTGCCCCTTTGCCAGTCCCCACCATGAGCGCGGTGGGTGTAGCAAGTCCCAGGGCACAGGGACAGGCAATAACCACCACCGAAACCATGCTCAAAAGTGCAAAAGGAAGCGAAGCACCCAGAAAGAAGTACCAGACAAAAAACGTGAGAAGCGCGACCGATATAACCACCGGAACAAAAACACCTGCAATTCGATCTGCCAAGGCCTGGATTGGAGCTTTGGAATTCTGCGCTTCAGCCACTAACTGTACAATACGAGCAAGAACCGTATCCTCACCCACCCGGGTGGCAATGAATTCAAAGCTTCCGGTTTTATTGATAGTTGAACCAATAACGGAATCTCCAGGTCTTTTCTCCACCGGAAGACTCTCTCCTGTAACCAGTGACTCGTCCACCGCCGAATACCCTTTAACCACCTTACCATCCACAGGAATTTTTTCCCCAGGGCGGACCAGGATCACGTCCCCTTCACGGACTTCTTCCAATGGAATGTCTTCAAATAATTCACCCCGTTTTACCCGCGCAGTCTTGGCCTGAAGCCCCAGGAGCTTTCGCACCGCTTCCGAGGTTTTCCCTTTTGTTTTTCCTTCCAGCCACTTCCCCAAAAGAACAAAAGCAATCAAAAAAGCCGAGGTCTCAAAATAAAGATGTGGCACCTTGGTCCCTCCCACACCCAGAAAGGAACCATAAGAAACAACATAGGAAAGATAATTGTACAGACTATAAAGGTAGGCTACCGAAGTGCCAATGGCGATAAGGCTATCCATGTTGAAGGATTTGAGTCGAAGGTTCGACCACATTCCCCGGTAAAACGGTGCACCAAAAAAGAACTGTACCGGGGTAGTGAAGAGGAAGGAAAGCAATCCCACCCAAGGCGGAAGAACATCCCCTCCTGGAAAGCGAGGGAGAAAATCGAGCATCATAAAATAGGCCATGGGCAAACTCAGAAATAAACTCCAGAGGAATCGATTCTTGAGTAACCGAAGAGCTTTCTCGTGTCTTCGAGATTCTTCGACCACTTTCTCTGAAAATGACGCTTCATATCCTGTTTCGCGAATTTTTTCAACCAATTTATCGACACTGGTCATCCGGGGGTCAAAAATAACCTGAGCTCTCTCTGCAGCAAAATTAACCTGCGCTTCCTTTACCCCCGGACTTTTTTTCAGGGCTTTCTCAATGAGCACTGCACAGGCACTGCAGTGCATTCCAGAAATGGACAGCGCCACTCTTCTGGAAGGAGAGAAATCATGGTCAATCTGAAAATTCTCCTCATCCTCCGAAGAGCCCTCTTCCTCCTGCTCATCATCTTCTTCAACTATTGCCTGGTAACCGAGCTGTCCCACGGTCTCAACAAGTTTCTGAGAAGACACCAGCTGGGGATCAAAAACAACTCGACCCCCTTTACTTCCAAAATCAATCTGCACTTCCTGAACCCCGGAAACTTCCCGAAGCTCATTTTGAATCACTCTGGCACAGCTTGGGCAGTGCATTCCTTCGATCCTGACCTGTATTTCTTTTTTCATTTTTCTTACCCCCTTTGAGAAGAAAAACAACTTGACAGACAACTCCATTCCCATTATCATTAAAAAAATTAATTTGATTAACTTAGTATAGTTTGATTTACCGATCCTGTCAAGAAATAAGAAGGAGGCTTGCGTAATGAAAAAATCTACTTTCACTATCCTTGCTCTAGCAACATTCCTGGTTTTCGTCAATTTCCAATTGGCTGAAGCTGATATTCAGAAATCCAATGATGATAACTTTCTGGGAGAAAAAGGGAAAGAGCTTTTCGTTCAGGGTGGAGCCATATCCATTTCCGAAAAAGAACTTCAGAAGCACCAAGTGCATTTTTTCCATACCTTTTTATCTCCAGAGAGGCCGATCTACTTCATCGTAATTCGAGTGGATTCCAATTACCAGGTCCTGGCCAACGCCTGTAGACTCTGCTTTCAGGCTAAAAGCGGGTTTTACGAAGAGGACGGATACCTGGTTTGCAAAGTATGTGGAAACCGGTACCGCATTGAAGAGGTGGCCACTGTTCAAGAGGGATGCAGTCCAGTGCCCATCGAAACCAATCTGATAGCAAAAGAAGGGAAAATTGTTGTTTCCAGAGAAAGCCTGGAAAAAGTCAGTTCTTATTTCCACTTTTAAAAAGAGGGAGAAAAACATGCCAAACCAGGAACCCGTAAAACTGGTATACCTTGTCAAGGGCATGCATTGTCCAAGTTGTGAACTCCTTATAGAGGAAAAACTGAGAAGCGTAAAAGCAGTCTCCTCAGCAAGGGCTTCTCAAATCACAGGAAAAGTTGTCATAGTTTACAAAGATAAACCACTCACACTTCGGGAATTGAACGAGCTCTTCCAGGAAGAAGGTTACAAGTTTGTGAAGGAGTTGCCGGAAGGGAACCAAAATAAATGGAAAGAGTTCTGTCTGTCCTCTGGCATCGCATCTCTTGCAATTGTTCTTTTCCTGACCTGGCAAAGGCTGGGACTTGGCAAATTTGCTCGAGTTGATCTTACCTCCTCCTGGTGGGCATTTCTCCTTTTTGGGATTTTAGCCGGCACCTCAAGCTGTGCCGCCATGGTGGGAAGTCTCATTGTAGCCCTTACAAAACAGTGGTCTCAAAGTTGCCCTACGACAAACCACAGTTTCAGTAGTCATCTTGCCCCCCATTTCCTTTTCCATGGAGGGAGAATTATGTCATACACCGTCCTTGGAATGGCTTTGGGTACAATAGGTCAGAAGTTACACTTTTCTCCCGTTTTTTATTCCTTCGTGGTACTCAGCGTTGCTGCAGGAATATTCCTTTCCGGACTGAACATGCTGGGTATAACCAGGATACCCAGTTTGGTCAACCTTTTTCCTCGCTTCTTTGCTATACCCACCAAAAGCACAAAATTACCAGGAAAGGTCACGCCTTTCTTCTGGGGGATGTCCACCGTATTTTTACCATGCGGTTTCACGGTTACCGCCGAGAGCTTAGCACTAGCGTCTTCCAGCCCAGGGAAAGGAGGATTGATTATGGGTCTTTTTTCCCTCGGAACTCTGCCCGTACTCCTTTCCATCGGCCTTTCCAGCACAATTCTTTTTCAAAACCCCCGCCTTTCTAAACTGTCTCTTAAGGTAGCAGGGGCAGTGCTAATTTTCTTTGCCCTGTTCAACCTTAATGCTCAGCTCAATGTGTGGGGATATAAAAGCCTGAGCGATTTCTCCATCACAAGCGCGGTAGCCAGGGAAAATCCTGCCGCCCACACGGAAACACCTCTCCAGGGTAAAGTGCAGACTATTGTCATGGAAGCCTCTGCATTCGGTTATTCCCCTAACTATTTCAAGGTCCGGGTGAGCACCCCGGTACGGTGGGAGATCATCGATAAAGGAACAAGTGGTTGCACCAACGCCATTATTTCCCCTGAGCTCTTTGAAGGAGAAATCAAACTCTCCCCCGGCAAAACCGCTGTCAAGGAATTTATCCCCCAAAAAGTGGGTAAATTTAAATTCACCTGCTGGATGGGGATGGTGTCAGGAATTATTGAAGTAACCAATTAAAACGGAGGTGAAAAAATGAAAAGAACATTACTCTGGATTGTTATTCTCTCCACCATTTTTACAGCGCTTTCAAGTGCGGTATTGTGGGCCGAAACGCTTCCACCCTGCTGCAAAAAGGAAACAGCCAAAGAAGAATCAAAATCCCGTTCTACCAGAAAAACTCAGATGTACTCCCAGCTTGAAATTACCGCAGTAGAATTCAAGGAAGGTAAAATCGTGGTAAAAGGTGTTACCGACCTTCCCAATTCTTCGAGACTTCTGGTGTCGATCTTTGAGGAAGATCAGAAATCGGCTCCGTTATCGAGAAGTTGTGAAGTTACAGAAGGAACCTTTGTCGCCTTTCTCACCCCTCCTCAAGAATGGCAGGGAAACACCCAGTTTCTCACCGTAAAAGTGGTCTTCGATCCCCATACTCAAATTCCTGCCGTAAATAGAGCAACGGGAAACAACGGTGAAAATCTCCAGAGTGAAAAAGCAGTCACCCAGGGAAAATCCACTCTTTTAGTAACCCAGGGCGTTGTTACCCTTGAATTTTAAATCTTGGGGGGAGACGGCAAACATGTCTCCCCCCGAATCCTCCTTGAAAAATGAATCTTCAATTTTTGTCTGGAGGCTTGTCTATTCAAGAATCTGTGGTATCATTAAATATGTGAATATTTGTTCATATATTTTAAGGGAATGTGAACATGGATTGTGCTTTTTGTGACGTAGATAAGAAAGAAAAACAAGCTTGCCTCCAAAAGGAGAGTAAAGTTTCTCAAAGGAATTTCTTTTGGATTATTACCTCATTTGCTTTACTCACTCTTGGTTTGGTTCTTTCCCAAGTAGCAGCGCCCCGGTTTTTACTCATGGCTCTTTACCTTTCGGGGTACGCCATCGCAGGAATCAGAACCTTTCCAAAGGTTCTAAAAAACCTGAAAAAGGGTAGACCCTTCGATGAAAACCTTCTGGTAATCCTGGCTACTGTGGGAGCGTTAGCTCTGCAAGAATTTGCCGAAGCCACCACAGTAATGGCCCTTTACGCCCTGGGAGAATTTCTGGAGAAATCAGCCCTGGAACGCTCTTCCCGCTCCATCCGACATCTCCTTGCTGGCAAACCTGAGTTCGTCCACATTCAAAAAGATGACCGCTGGGTTGACATCCCCCCTCAGGAAGTCCAAGAAGGAGCGATTCTGCGAATCGATCCAGGAGAAAAAGTGCTTCTCGATGGCGTTGTTCTTGAAGGTTTCTCCTATATTGACACCTCAAGCCTCACTGGGGAATCACTGCCACTTTTCCGAAAGAAGGGAGACGAAGTCTTAAGCGGAAGTATTAACAGGGAAGGAAGCCTTACCCTTAAAGCAACCAGAAATTATGCCC
>JABUEZ010000109.1 GCA_013314795.1 Candidatus Profundicultor aquiphilus
GTAATGACCAAAGCTGGGAAGCCCTTTTTCACCGGCCACCTGAACCACCGTGGCCGAATCTTCGGTGAAAGCGAGAACATCAATTCCCTCGGCAATCAGGGCCTCTGCAGCTTCTTTGGCGCCCTGGGGGTCATACCAGGCAGTCTGCAACCAGCGCACATGGACTTCAGCATTGGGGTTAACCCGCCGAACTCCCAAGGTGAAAGCGTTAATGTGCCGCTTGAGTTCCGGAATCGGAAATGTCCCCACATAGCCAATTTTACCAGATTTGGTCAACGCCCCTGCCATAAGGCCGTTCAGATAATACACCTGATGGAAATCGGCCATGTAGGTGGCCATATTCGGCGCACGCTTAAATCCCGAACAGTGAAAGAAAATGGTATCGGGGTATCGCTTGGCCGCATTGAGAGTCCCATCCATGAAGCCGAAACTGGTGGTAACCACGATATTTACTTTTTCCTGATTCACCAAACGGTCGATAACCCCTTCCACCTCTCCTTCCGGTACCGCCTCCACATAGAGGGTATCCAGCCAGGGGTAGGTTTCCTCAAGAACCTGACGCGCTTTTTCGTGGGCATTGCTCCAGCCGAGATCCCCAATAGGGCCAACGTAAATAAATCCTGCCTTGAGTTTGGCTTCCTGAGCCGATACCATACCCCCCAAAAGGGCGCAAAGAACAAGAAAGGCAAACAGCATAAGAAAGCTTCGCTTCACAAAACCACCTCCCGAACGATTGGTCACAACACAGAACATTGTAGACAAAATCATTGTTTTTCTCAATCACCCTTTAAAGAAAGCCCAAAGGCATAGCTGGAAAGAAAAAGGAGCGGTAAATGGAGAACACCATTCCACCAAAGCCGGGGAAAATCAACCATGAAATTAAGGAAAAAATTGTAGCCACCAATAATCGTCCCCACGAGACCGGTAATGCGCAACGTTACCAGATTCACCTCTGGATAACTAAGAAGAAAAACCACAAGGTAGAAAGGTGTCATCATGCAAAACGTTAAACCAGAAACGTTTGCAAAAACATCCCCAATGTGAAAACGCGGTTGCAAGGAGGCGGGATCAACAGGGTACAAGAAGGCAAAAATGGCCACCCCTACCAGGAAGCCCTTCTTCCAGTTGAACCGTCTAAAGGTAAACGAAGTTTTTGGAGCAAAAAATTCCCCCAAAAAGGAGAGCGCCACAAGTGTCACCATCACCACATTACTGGTTAGCATGCTAAAACCCCGATCCGGAAGTAAGGCCGTGTTCTGGAAAAAAGCCAGGATAAAATAGTGTAAAGTCGCAAAGAGACGGAAAAACGGTTTACTCGCAGGAGAAACGATCAAAAGGCACAGTAAAACCAGAGGCACAACTTTAAAAACCGGATAGAAGTTCTTCCAGGAAAGAACCAATGCGTGAGAAAGAACTTCCTCCACCAGGCGGTTGACATCCTGGGAACTGGTAATCCCCCAGATCGGATAAGGAGGAAGAAACTGGACGAGGAAAATGATAAAATAAAACCACCACTTTCGGGTGCCTTTTTCTATCCGCGCGTAAAGGGCCATATTCTCAGCTCCTCTGTCGGTTTTTCTCCTGCCCATCTTACTCCACCAACGTTCCTTCAGGCAAATATGAGAATTGGCCCTTCACCTTTTTCTTATAAACCCTCTACATACCACCCCTATACTTATGCCCTCATACCATAGCGATGCGCCTTATGGGTCGGATAAACCGAAAATTGGGGAATGGTTACTTCGGGTGGCAAGGTAGCAATGTATAGGATGATCTCAGCGACATACTGCACATCGATACAACTGGCGTAAATTCCCTCTTCGGCTTCTTTAGGGTCCAGCCATCCCTCAAGGTACGCCGGCAATCCTTCGGCGTAAATTCCTTTGTCGATTACTTCCGTCATGGGGGTTTTCACGTGCGAAGGATTGATCACCGTCACCGCGATGTTTTTCTTTACCCCTTCCAGAAGAATGTTTTCGCTGAAACCCATCATTCCATGCTTTGAAGCTCGATAAGGGCTGTGTCCGGGGCTTGAAGCGAGTTTGGCCGAAGTTGAACCCAGGTTGATAATCCTTCCGCCTCCAGCTTGTTTTTCCATAACCCTGAAGGCTTCCCGACAGCACAGGAATACACCGGTCAGATTGACTGCAATGGTTTTATTCCACTCTTCCAGAGTCACTTCTGAAACCGGAGGAGCAAGGGAATCCCTCCCAGCACTGTTAACCAGGACATCGAGTCTTCCCCACCTTTGCACCACTCCCTGGAAAAACTCAATGACCGCTCTCTCTTCGGTGACATCACCACACACACCGTAACATTCCGGCTGAGTTACCCGGATATCGTCTACCACCTTCAAGAGGCGCGGGCCATCGATATCCAGCAAAGCAACCTTGCAGCCGTTCTCGGCAAAAATCCTGGCCGTCGCTTCCCCGATTCCGGAAGCACCCCCTGTAACAATAGCAACCTTCCCTTCCATCTTTCTTGTCGATACCATCACAGCACCCCCTAAAAGTGGCCTACACTTCCACAATCACAGCGCCCATCCCCGAGAGCGTTCCACTGCCCTTTTCCAGCCACGGTAGAGTTCTTCTCGGCGTCCTGGTTCCATTTCGGGCTCGAAAACCCGGTCGATTTTCCACTGTTTCGAGATTTCCTCCCTATCTTTCCAGAACCCGACACCCAGTCCGGCCAGGTATGCCGCTCCCATGGCCGCCATCTCGGTCACCACCGGACGAATAACCGGCACTCCCAGAATGTCGGCCTGGAATTGCATCAGAAAATCATTTTTCACCGCTCCTCCATCAACCCGGAGCGATTCCAAGGTAAACCCGGAGTCGGCCACCATGGATTCAAGTACATCCCTTGTCTGATAGGCCATGGATTCCAGGGTTGCTCGAACAATGTGCGCCCGAGTCGTCCCTCGGGTAATGCCCACAATTGTCCCTCGAGCATACATATCCCAGTACGGTGCGCATAAACCGGTAAAGGCAGGAACAATGTAGACGCCTGCCGTATCGGGGACCGACTGGGCAAGGCTTTCCGTCTGCGCGGCGTTATCGATAATCTTCAGTCCATCCCGCAACCACTGCACCGCAGCCCCACCAATGAAAACCACGCCCTCCAGAGAATACTCCACCCTCCCATTGATACCCCAGGCCAAATCGGTGGTGAGACCATGCTGGGAGAGGATAAATTTTTCGCCGATATTCATCATCATGGCCAGAGCCGTACCGTAGGTGTTCTTCGCCATCCCTGGCTTAAAACAGGTCTGCCCAAAAAGGGCAGCATGCTGGTCCCCGGCCACCCCGGCAATCGGGATTTCTTCACCCCAGAAAACACTTTTCTCTGTCAGAGCCAGAGTACCGCTAGAAGGTTTCGGCTGGGGAAGAATCTCCTGAGGAATCTGGAGCGCTGCCAAAAGTTCCTCATCCCAGGTGAGCTTCTGCACGTTAAAGAGCATGGTCCGGGAAGCATTGGAATAATCGGTGACATGGAAACGACCACCGCTGAGCTTCCACATCAACCACGAGTCAATACACCCCATCTGGAGCTTGCCCTCTCGGACTTTTTCTTTCACCCCGGGAACGTTATCGAGAATCCATTTGATTTTGGTGGCAGAAAAGTAGGCATCAATGGTGAGACCCGTCTTGGCCCGGACCTTTTCTTCTAAACCCCTGGATTTCAATTCCTCACAAATCGGAGCAGTACGGCGGCACTGCCAGACAATGGCATTATAAACCGGTTCCCCAGTATCTTTATCCCAGATGACCGTGGTTTCCCGCTGATTGGTAATGCCGATACCGGCAACCTGAGACGCATCAATATGCGCCTTCGCCATGGCCTCCTGGATGCACTTCATGGTTGTGTCCCAGTACTCCTTGGGATTGTGTTCCACCCAGCCAGGATGAGGATAAATCTGAGCAATCTCCTGGTAGGCACTTGAAACCACTGTTCCTTCGTGGTTAACGAGAATTACTCTGGTGCCTGTTGTCCCCTGATCGATGGCCATTATGTATTCTCTATCCATCATTCCAACCCCCCTTATTTTACGGCTGGATAATCGCCTTCATAATTTGCCCTTCCTTCATGGCATGAATCCCTTCCACAATGTGGGCGAGAGGAAAAGTATTCGTGACGTAGTGACGCGAATCGACCTGTCCATGAGCGAGAAGTTGCAGGGCCAGTCGATTTTGCGCCGCCGTTGAGGCATGCGCTCCAAAAACGCCGATTTCCTTATAATGAATCAAATTACTATCCAAAAAACCCAGAGAATTACTGGCCGGCAATCCTCCAAAAAGACTAACCCGTCCACGTCGGGCAACCATCTGCAGTGCCTGCGCTTGCGCCTGCCCCACCGGACAGGCCACGATGGCTACATCCACACCATATCGGTCAGTCTGGGTAAGGACTGCTTCCACAGGATTCACAAGGGCACTATTAATGGTCACGATTTTTTCGCTCAGAGAGTGAGCATGTTCCAACCTCTGAGGCACCACATCGATGACAAAAACCTTTGTTGCCCCTTTAAGTAAAGCCAGTTCGGTATGGAAAAGACCGATAATCCCAGCCCCGATTACTGCAACAGTCTGTCCCAGGCCTATCCCCAGTGGTTCCTGACCATTGAGACAACAGGCCAGAGGTTCAGCAAGTATCGCTTTCTCAAATGGTAAATGAGAGGGCAACTTATTGACATGACCCTGTCGCACCGCTTTGGCCGGAACGGTCATGAATTCAGCAAAACCACCGTCAAATTCAAAACCAATGGTTTCAAGTTCCGGACACATATTGGTGTGTCCGGAACGACAATATACGCAGTTTCCACAACCAATGGCCGGCGCTACCGCCACCCGATCTCCCACCGCATATCCAGAAACACCGGCTCCAACTTCACACACTTCTCCAACCACTTCATGTCCCAGAATCCGGGGGGGTTTGACGTGGCTACTTCCATGCCAGATGGTGCGCACATCGGACCCGCATACCGCACAGGCTCTGACCCGGAGCAACAGTCCTCCTGCTTCCACTTCCGGCCGTGGTACATCCCGGACCACGACTTTCCCAATTTCTTCCATTACTGCTGCTTTCATGCTTAACCTCTCCATCAAGGGATGAACAGTACTTTGTTAAAGAATTCCGTACGGTTCCAGAGCCTGCGGAACACCTCCGGTGCTTCATCAAGGGTGAAACGATGGCTGATAATGGGTTGACAGCGGATTTGCCCTTTAGCCACAAAGGTAAGGGAAAGTTTCCACTCATGCACTGGTAGTGGCGCAAAGCCGGAATTCCAGGCTCCCACAATGTGTATCTCCTTTCGAAGTAACCCATCCAGTGTTTTGACCGGGATCGTCAGGTCATCGTAGGAAATACCACAAAACGCCACCACGCCCTCCTTCCCTACCATGCGTAAAGACTGTTCCTGGGTTATCTTTGACCCAGCAATTTCTATCACCCGATCAACACCACACCCCTGCGTTTTCTCCATAATGAAAGCCACGGGATCCATTTCTCTGGCGTTGACCACTACGTCGGCGCCGACTTCCTTCGCCACTTTCAGTTTTTCTTCAAAGATATCCACGGCAAAGATTTCCTTCGCCCCCATGATTTTCGCCCACTGAACTGCAAAAAGACCGATGGGACCAACACCAAGCACAGCAACCGAATTTCCCCCTTCAACTTTTGCCTGACGCAAAGCATGGAGAGCAATAGCAATGGGGTCTGTGCAGGCACCGGACTCAAAGTCCACCGCATCGGGAAGCTTTAATAGATTACTTTCTTCAACCACCACATATTCCGCCATTGCTCCGTCAGTCCTTGAACCGTAATAACTGTAATCATCACAGAGGTTAAATTTACTGACCCGACAGTAATCACAGTGTCCACAGGGAATTAAAGGGATAACCGTAACACGGTCACCGATCTGGTAAGATTTCACATACTTTCCCAGGCGTACCACTTCACCCGAAAACTCATGACCTATGGTGGTGGGGTAGGAATATGTCCCCTTTTTCATCACCCTTCCGGGGTCAGAACCACACACTCCCACTGCCCGGACTTTTACCAAAACCTGATGATCACCAACCTCTGGCACGTCAACTTCTTCAACCCGCAGGTCTCCAGGGGCGTATAACCGAACAGCCTTCATTTTTGCCATCGTTTCTACAGCTCCTCTCCTGTCAGTTCAATTTTTTAAATCATCGACAAACCGCCATCCACCACAATCATCTGACCAGTCATCCAGTCGGACTCATCTGAAGCCAGATACAGCACCGAACCAATGTGATCCTCAGGTTGACCGAGTCTGCCCAGAGGAATACCACTCTCCAGGGCCTTCCGCAGTTCAGGGTCTGAAATGGCCGATTTGCCCAGAGGGGTGAGGGTGGTACCAGGACAGAGCATGTTGACCCGGATCCCATACTGTCCCAACTCAGCTGCCATAGCTCTGGTGAGAGACAACACTGCTCCTTTGGAAGCAGAATACGCGGCATGGAAGGGTTCACCCACAATGGCTGCTTTGGAGGAGACGTTGATGATCTTCCCTTTACCCTGCTTCATCATGATGGGCACCACTGCCTGAGAGCAGAATACCACCCCCAGGACATTGACCTCAAAGATTCTCCTCCAGGTTTCCTCGGTCTCTTCCCAGAACTTCCCTCCGGCATGGATGCCGGCATTGTTCACCAGAACATCGATTTTCCCGAAGTGTTTCATCACTTCATTCACCATGGCATCGACCTGGGGTCGGGAAGAGACATCGGTGCGGATGAAGAGAGTATCTCCTCCCAGTTGTTTGGCCAGGGCTTTTCCGGTTTCTTCATTCCAATCCACGATCACCACTTTGGCTCCTTCACCAGCACATCCCTTGGAAAAGGCTTCACCCAATCCCTGTCCACCACCGGTGATAATCACCACTTTGTCTTTGAGACGCAT
>JABUEZ010000110.1 GCA_013314795.1 Candidatus Profundicultor aquiphilus
TCGGGTGGAGGCCATCACCGGAATGGCATTCCAGAGCGCTTCATCCAAAAGTGCCACATCTTCCCAGGTGAGCCGGGTATATTGGGCCCGGTAACCACTCACGATCCCGTAGAAGGCAAGGAGCGAATAGTAAAGCCTCCAGTCTTTGCCAAAGGTGCCGTACTCCCCCTTCCCTTCCCCACCCCCGTCCGGCAAAGGTGGAACTGATGGAACTGGAACGGACTATCTCCACTTTATTCAAAGAGTATCCCCAGTTGAACTGCACCGGCCCGGTAAAGGTGGAACTGGCCCCCCGACCCCCTTCTTCCTGGGCCTTAATGGGCATGGTGGCCCCAAAAAGGCGGACATCGATGAGGTTTGCAAGGATTTTGTCCACATCCTCCCTGGACAGAGCCGTCATCTTTACCTTCCCCAGGAACACCCGCAACCGCTCGGTGGCATCCACCACCTGTCCGTCCACCTTGGTGACAAAGATTTCATATCCCCTGCTCTCCAGGTAATCCCGGATATACCGCTTTAACCGCACGTCGCTCACCAGATTCAGTTCTTTTTCATAATCCATGCGGGGCTTATTCTCATCATCGGGGTCCCCGTTGGGGTTTGTCATCCTGGCATCGTAGAGAAAAAGGATCTCCGAATTCCGGTCGCACAAACTCATTGTTCCTCCTCCTCTCTCTTTCTCCCGGCTACCATCCGGTAGGTGTGAAAGGCGTATCCGGAAAGAATGTAGTACACATTTTCGGCCTCCGAAAGGCGCCAATCTTTGATGTGGGCGTCCATCAGGCTTTTCATGACGGCAAAGATTTTCTCGTTGTAGTGCCGAATCCGGTACTGGTCCAGCTTCTCAAAAACCTCGCTGGAAAGAGTAAGCAAGTTTCTAACGCTCATCCCGTTAAAGTTGATCTTGCCCAGAATGGGCTTTTTGGCCGAATCACCCCCCTGAATCTGTTTCGCCCCGATTTCCCCGATGAGGTACCCCAGCAAGAACAGAGCCGTTTCCTCCTCAGAGTAACCCATCTTTTTCACGTACTCCTCCATTTCCGCAGATACGACTCCCGAATCAAATTCCACCGTTTTCTCACCCCTCTCTATAAGAGATAACTTCTCAAACATCTTCAGCAAAAGCTGGGTCCGCAAAATCGCCTGCGCCATCCCCAGATCGGGGTTATTCCCCGGTTTCACGTTATAGTCCTGCCTCCCGAAATAATAGACCTGGGCCAGGATGAGGAAGAACTTCATGAGCATCCTGCGGTCCACCGGGTAACCCAGGAAAAGGCGTTCATAGAGATCCAGAATCTTGCGGTGCTCCACTTCCTCTCCGGCGCGCACCGGCAAAAGATAGTACATCCCGTTGAGGGAAAGCAACCACTCTCCATCCCTTCCCAGGAGTTCCTCCCCCAATTTCTGGACTTCCCGGAGAACTCCTCTGATTTCCTTCACCCTCCGCAAGGGCACTTCCCGGATGAACTTTTTGATTTTAAAGGCGCTCTGCCGGCTCCAGTAGAACAGAAGGTCGACATAGGTATAATCGATCAATGCCTCCAGCTCCCGGTAATCCGTGAGGTGTCGCTCCACCTTTTCCTCAAATTCGAGAAACGCTTCCGGGGTGAAGGTGGACACCACATACCGCTTGGACAGGTCCATCCACCCCGTGGTGAGGGGTTTTTCCACCGGATGGAAGAAAAGGCCCGGAATGAGATACAGGGTGTTCCCGGCCAGCACGACGTTTAAGTAATTCCTTAAATACCGCATCCCGGCCAGCAAATCCTTGTAGCACTCCCGGCAGAGGGCAAAATTCTTGGCAAAGCCACCCTCTTTCCCCTTTCCCAGCAGTTCCGAGGAGAAAGTAATCAGTTTGGTGATGTAGAATTTATCTGGCAAGCGCGCAGTATCGCAGGTGAGAATATCCCTCCGACCACACACATAGCAGATTCCCTCAAAGGAATCCTCAAACTGTTCGTCGACGATTGATTTCTCAAGATACGCCATGTATTCCTCCATCTCGGAGGGCTTCCTCCCCTCAATCGTCACCGCAAAAAGGCCCAGATCCTCTTCCGAAAAGCCGTAACATTCCTTCAGCTTCTGGAAAAAGACCTTCACGTACTCCCTCAAGAAGGCTTTCGGTTCCTCCCCCTGGGGGAATGGCACATCTTGAGGAAATCCCTTTATTTTCCGGAAATCGAGGACCTGAACCGTTTTCTCTCCCACCTTTTGCTCCACGAAAAAAGCCTTCAATAGCCCGGCAAGGACGTCCTTGAACCCCCCATCCTCGAGCTTTTTTGCAAGGTTTGGGAGAGAATCCGACAGGAGGTACCAGATCCGATCTGTGGTGAGCCGATCCTGGGGGATGTTCCCCTTGCAGTTCCCCACCCACAGGTAGTCGCGAACCACCCGCTCGTCGATTTCTGGAAAAGAGAGTTCAATCCACCCCTCCTTCAGCCGAAAATCCATCCCCAAAAGGTGTTTCTTTTCTTCCCCCTGCGGCGCTTCATTGACGAGGCTCAGAACAAACCCCTTTGCCATGCTTTCCCGGTAGGTCTTCCCTATCTGCCGTATCCCCTCTAACACATTTTCACCTCCTCATTGTCATTGTATACCACCGGAGTGTCAAAAGCTGACACTTTACTTTTTGCAGAAAAGATTTTCTCCACATAATCATCATGGTGAACTCCGGACCACCCCCGACCGGGCAGTTCCGGAAGAAGCGCAAACTTTCAGGGAGAGAAAGGAAAAAAGAAGGCATGGAGAAATTCCCTCCGCCAGATGGCGCTATATCTTGAAATCTGGCCGGAGGGATGATATGATAAGGGGGCGCTGAGAGGTCGTCTAAGGGTAGGACGCGTGACTCTGGATCACGTAGTGGTGGTTCGAATCCACCCCTCTCAGCCAGATTTTTGTACGCCCCTACTGTTTGGCCGGAGTTTCCTCTGCTTCTGGTTTTGGTGCCTCTTTAAGGAGGCTCTGGGTGTATTTCTCTCGCTCGGCCACGTTGATGCCCAGGGCCTGATAGAGCTGAGCTTTACTCATGTTGTAGCTGAAAATGGCGTCCAGGTAGTTGCTCTCGGCCTTGTAAAGGTTATTCTGGGCATCGAGGAGGTCGACCACGGTGAGCACTCCGGCATCGAAGCGGGCCTGGGCCACGTTGAGGTTTTCCCGGGCGATTTCCTGGTTTTTCTGGGCCACCGGAACGCTATCCAGGGCAGTGATAAAGTTCACGAACTTCTGCTCCACTTCCAGGATGACGGAATTCCGGGTATCCTCAAGTTGAGCCTCGGCGAGTTGCAGTGCAGCGCGGGCCTTTTCCACCTCAAGAGGCGGATAGTACGGCTCCCGGGTGACTTCCACGGTTTTCCGGCTCAAGGCGAGGGCTTCCTCTTTGGCCTTGATTTCCGGCCGGTTACCGAGGGCATAGGCAATGCACCGTTCCAGATCCAAATCGAGGGGTTGAAATTCAAGCTGGGTGGCAAGGGTAAACACCTTTTTGGTGTCTCCTGTCAGGTAGGAAGCAAGCTCGGCCTGGGCAATGTGCAGGTTATGTTCGGCCTTTTTCACCTCCAGGCGGGCGTTGTCCACCTCCAGTTCGCTTTTTAAAAGGTCGATTTTGGCTACCGTCCCCAGGGAAAATTTGGTCTGGATGTTTTCCAACTGCTTCTCGGCCCGTTTGAGATTGTCCTGGGAAAGGAGAAGCGTTCTTTCGGCCTTGAGCTGGTTATAATAAAGTTCTTCCACCTTAAGGGCGATAGCGCTTTTCTGCACTTCAAAATTCCGCTGGGCACTGCGCCAGGTGTTTTCGAGCTCCAGTTCCGAGATAATCGAGGGCTGCAGAAGGAGATTGGCTTTGTTCTGCTTATAGGTAACCTCACTCTGCTTGAGGGTGAAAGTGGCTACTTTGATGGCGTTACTTTCCGAAAGCCCCACTTCCACAGCCTGAGGAAGCGAGATGGCCTCCGCAGCCCAGACTGAGGCTGTAGCGAAAAGAAAAAGAAACATCACGGTGACACCGATCCATTTTGTGAAAGCTCTCATAGACTAACCCCCCATCCTTTCATTGTATTCATTATCCTACTCATAGCGCAGGGCCGCAATGGGGTCGAGCTTACTGGCCCGCCGGGCAGGATAAATGCCGAAAAAGAGTCCCACCATGAGGGAGATGGCCAGGGCTAAACTCACCGCACCCGGGGAAAGGGCAAACGTCCATCCCGAGAAACGAGCCCCGATTTTTCCCATGATAATTCCCAGCACCACCCCCACCACACCACCGCTTAAGGTCAAAAGAGCCGCTTCAATGACAAACTGAAAGAGGATATCCCGGGGTTTGGCCCCGATAGCCTTGCGTAGACCTATTTCCCTGGTCCTTTCCACCACCGACACGAGCATGATGTTCATCACCCCGATTCCACCCACGAGAAGCGATATCCCGGTAATCGCCGCCAGAAACAGGGTGATGCTCCCGGTGACAGTGTTGATTGTCTGCAGGATATCGGCCTGGTTGAGAACGTCGAACTGCTCCCGGTCTCCAATCTTGCGGGTGAAAAAGTCCTCCACAATCTGGGCCACCGGAGTCAGGTCCTCCTGGGTGACCGTCTGGATGACGATGTTACGCAGGTAACTGGAACCGCTCAGGTACTGCCGGTGGGTGGATAACGGCACAAAAACCTGACTTCCCAGGTCCTGACCCATGGAAGTTTTGGATTCCAGGACCCCGATAACGGTGAAGTTGGTGCTCCCGATGCGGATGGTTTTTCCCACCGCCAGTGCCGGATCTTGGAAAAGATCCTTGGCCACCGTGGCTCCCAGAACCGCCACTTTCCGGGTATAGCGCAGGTCGTACTCCCCGAAAGAGCGACCGTACTGCACGGCGAAATTCCGGATGATGAGGTACTCCGGCGTGGTCCCCACGATGGTCACCGTGGTGCTCTCCCGGGAATAGGTGACGGTCTTCATGGTGCTCAGTTCAGCGGTGATAGCCCGGACTCCCGGAAGACGCATGTTCTGCAATTCCTCCAGGTAGCGGTACTTGAGCACATTGAACGATCCCCGAGCCCGGAATGCTCCCCAGGGCGTCTGACGGGCCCGGCCGGGAATAACCGTAAGAAGATTCGATCCCAAACTACTGATTTCACCCACCACCTGGCTCCGCATCCCCTGCCCCAGTCCCGTCATCGTCACCACGGCAGCAATGCCGATGATGATCCCCAGCATCGTTAGGAACGAGCGGAGTTTATTGGCCATCAGGTTAAAGATCGCGGTACGGAAACTTTCAGAGACGTTCATCGAGTTCTCCCTCTCTCTTTCTCTGGGCTTTGATGGCCTCAATGAGTGTTTCGGCCCGCAGGGGCTCTTTCACTTCTTCCACCCGAACGAGTTTCCCATCCCGCAGGTGGAAGATGCGTTGAGCGTGCAGGGCGATATCTCGCTCATGGGTAATGAGGAGGAGAGTCTTCCCCATCTCGTTGAGCTTCTGGAAAATGGCCATGATTTCTTCACCGGTGAGGGTGTCCAGGTTTCCGGTGGGTTCGTCGGCCAGAATGATGGAGGGGTCGTTCACCAGCGCCCGGGCAATGGCCACCCGCTGGTTCTGCCCTCCCGAAAGCTGGTTCGGCCGGTGATGCAAGCGCGATTCCAAACCCACCATGGACAGAAGCTCCATCACCCGCTCTCGGCGCTTCTTCGGGGGCATCTCGGCGTAAAGAAGGGGAAGCTCCACGTTCTGAAAGGCGGTAAGGCGCGGCAAAAGGTGAAAGCTCTGGAAAACAAACCCGATTTTACGGTTGCGGATCTCGGCCAGTTGGTTTTCCCGCAGCCGGGAAACCTCCTCCCCGTCCAGGAAATACTGCCCGCTGGTGGGCGTGTCCAGGCACCCCAGGAGGTTGGTGAGGGTGGTTTTACCCGAACCGGAAGGCCCCATGATGGCCACAAACTCTCCTGCCGTCACTTCCAGACTCACCCCGTTCAGGGCCCGCACTTCCTGGTCGCCCATCCGGTACACCTTATGCAAATCTTTGGTAACAATGACATGATGGTTTCTGCTCATCCGCTATCTCCTTTACATTGGCGGTGGTCCCCCTGGCCCACCCGGCCCGCTCTGCTGACCGGAAGTGGCCTGAGATTTACTTCCCAGGGCCGCCACCACTTCTTCTCCTTCCTGCAATCCTTCCACGATTTCTACCATGGTTTCACTGCGCAACCCCACCTTCACCGGGCGCTTTTCGGTCTCCTTCTCGCTCTTTTTCACCAGAACAAAGGTCCTGCCACCTTCTTCCTGCAGGGCCGTAAAGGGGATAACGAGCGTATTTTCCTTTGACTCACACAGGATTTGTACGTCCACCGTCATTCCGGAACGCAGTAATCCTTCCGAGTTATCGAGGTAAATGATGGTCTCATAGGTGACCACGTTTTCGGCTTTCGATTCCTCCTGGGAGGTGCTCACCACCGTGCCCTCAAATTCCCGTCCGGGATAGGCATCCAGCTTCACGATGGCTTTCTGCCCCGGTTTCACCTTGGGGATATCGACCTCGTTCACCGGGATCACGGCCTTCATGGTCCGTAGATCCGCCACCGTGGCCAGGGTTTCTCCCACCGAGACCATCTCTTCCTCCCGGACGTCGATACCGATGATGGTTCCTTCGATGGGGGAAGTGATGGTGGAGGCTTCAATCTTTTTCTGAATCGACCGCAGGTTCGCCTCTGCCCTGGTAACGGCACTTTTGGCAATGGCCACGTTTTCTTCATCGGGCAGATCCCGGGTCTCCTTGAGTTCCGCCTCCGCCACCCGCAGGGCTTTCTCCTTCAGCGTCAGATTCTGTTCACTGGCCCTCAAATCTTCCTGGGAGATTCCTCCTGAAGCAAAAAGCTTTCGGCTCCGCTCCAGGGT
>JABUEZ010000111.1 GCA_013314795.1 Candidatus Profundicultor aquiphilus
ACCGGAGTATCGCTAAATACCGTTACCCGCCGGTAGTCACCCTTTTCTAACCGAACCACTTTTCCCTCGATGATATCAATGGCTGGAATGGGAAGGATCATGAGGATAGACTTTTCACCCAGTTTTCCAAGAATTTCATTCCCCACCGGGCGCTCTTTTCGGGATGGAATTGAACTCCAAAAAGGTGGTCGACATTCACCATGGCTGGGATGACCACATTGTAGTTGCAGATTCCCACAATGCAGGATTCATCTTCGGGTACTGCATAAAAGGAATTGGCAAAATAGAAAAATCGCCCCTGAGGAATGCCCTCGATTGTGGCGCTCTGTTTTTTAAAGTACACCCGGTTCCAGCCGATGTGGGGAATTTTGGACGTGGGTGGAAGTTTGCGGACTTCTCCGGGAATGAAGGCCAACCCCTTTTTGCGAGGCGATTCCTGACTTCGTTCAAAGAAAAGCTGCAGTCCAAGGCAAATCCCCAGAATCGGTTTTCCTTCCACGTGGGCTTCCCGAACTGCTTCCACGAGACCATTTTTTTCCATGTTTTCCATGGCTTCTCCAAAGGAACCCACGCCAGGTAAAACAATGGCCTCGGCTTTCTGGAGAACTTCCCTATTCTGGGTTATTTCGACCTCTTTTCCCAATCTTTGCAGTGCTTTTGAAACACTGTGTAAGTTCCCAATGCCGTAATCGACAATCGCGATCATCGTCACCCTCTCCTACAGAAGTCCTTTGGTCGAAGGGATGGTCTCCCCGGATATGGTTGTCGCTTCGCGTAAAGCCCGACCGGCTGCCTTGAATAACGATTCCAGGCAGTGGTGATTATTCTTACCCCACCATATTTTAGCATGAAGGGTGATTTTTGCGCTATAGGTAAAAGCCCTGAAGAATTCCTCTACCAGTCCCACCTCGAATTCACCCACTCGTTCCCCCATCTCCGGGATATCGTAGAAGAAATAAGCCCGGCCACTGCAATCCAGAGATACCATGCTCAGCGCATCATCCATGGGGATGAAGGCGGTGGCGAATCTCCTGATTCCTCTTTTGTCCTTCAGGCATTCAGCAAAGGCTTCGCCCAGAACGATTCCCACATCTTCAACGGTGTGGTGCGCATCGACGAGTTTCACATCACCGGAAGCTCGGAGATAAAGATCCCATCCGGCGTGGAAGGCCATGCTGGTAAGAAGGTGAGGGAAAAAGGGGACCTCCATTTCTATTTCCACTTTTCCCTCCCCATCGAGATTGAGAATAACCTCAATCTCGGTTTCTTTGGTTTTCCTCTGTTGGGATGCACGTCTTTGGTCCAAAATAAAACACCCCTTTTGGTGGATTTTTAATCGGTGGGATGAGGAATGTCTTCAGACAGTTCTTCTAAGGCGGTGCTTGAAAGGATGATCCCTTTCCATTCCCAGCCGTATATGCCCTGATCAAGAACAAAATACAGGATATTGAAATTTGGATCGCCCCAGTTTTCCAGGCGCAACAGGAGTTCATCGTTTTTTTTCTGCAGGGTTTTTGCTACCTTGAGCTGTGGCGAAGACGTGAGGTACTGAGCGAGGTACTCTTTGGCTTTCTGGAATTCATCAATTTCAAACTCGCTGAAGTTTACCCCGGCCCAGAAATCCCCCCTTTTGGCTAATTGTTCCAGGGCTTTCAGATCCCTTTTTTCCAGAGCGCGCATCAGCTTCTGAGCCAGAGATTCCGGACTTTTCTCCACCGTTGACGGTTTCTCGGTGAGGTATTGAACACGGAGCTGTGCCCAGCGGCGGTAGAACTCATCCTGAGATTGCTGGACCACTTTCTGGTACTCGTTTGTCGCTTCAGTGAGTTTCTTCATCTTTTCGTAACAGAGGGCTATTTCCATCATGATGCGGGGTTTTTCCTCTTCTTCGATATAATTCAGCAGTTCCTGGTAGGCTTTGATTGCCTGAGGGTAGTCCCTGGTGTAGTTCTGGAATGCATAGGCAATGTCTTCCTGGGCCTGAACCCGGAGCTCATACGGGTCTTCGAAATCGCTGTCGGCAGGGTAGGTATCGATGAGGCGACGCAGGAGTTCGAGATAACGGTCGATATGGCCCCGCTCTTCTTCAAATTTGGCTATCCAGTAGAGATAGAGGTAACTGGTGGGGTTTCCCGGAAATTTCTGGATATAGGTTTCCAGAGCCTGAATGGCTTTTTGGTCCTCTCCTTTTTCGTCATAAATGCGGTAGAGGAGTTCGGTAACCCGGGCCAATTCTTCTTCGTCATTGCTCTGGAGTAGTGGTTCCAGGATAGCTATCGCTTCTTCGTTTTTCCCCTCCTCCAGGAGTAATTCTGCCCGGTCGATGGCCTCTAAAGCTACGGAGAGAGGAGTGAGCAAAAAAATCCAGAGTATGAATACCAAAAATGCACCGGTTATCCGTATTGGAATCAACCTTATTTCCTCCTTTGTCGGTAGCGCCTCTTCCATTGCGCATATTTAGCATACTTCGAATGGTGCAATCTATCAAGGTGTGCCGGTCCGAAACGGGCTAATTTTTGTGGAGCAAGGTACTGAAGAAGGGTTGCAATCTGAAAAGCAAGTTTTGGGAGGAAGTAAAAGTCACTCAGGTTCATTTCCACAATATCCATGCCGATGAGATGCCGTTTTGGTTTCCGGAGGTGACGGCCGAGGAGCCGAAAAATTTCCTGCAGATCTAAAAAAGGGAGATGAAGGGGTGAAGAGAAACAGGCATACCGAGGCAACCCGAAGTCAAGATCCCAGGAGAGATAGTAGAATCCTTCTCCAAATCGATTCAGGGCTTCTCGGAGGGAGGAAAGAGGGTTTTGAAGCGGAGAGACAAAAAGGTGTTCTTCTTCGATCATTCCTCTTTCTAGAAGGTAGCGGAGGAAGTTTCCCCGGTGGAGGGTTTCCGGGTTTTCTTGATCGGGAAAAATATCCAGGTGGGTATCAAGGATGAGGAGAAAGAAAGCTTCCCGGGGAAACCGGGAAACAATGTACTGATACGCAAAAGCAGTGAAAGCGTGGTTTTCGGCCAGAAAAAGAAGAGGGTAAGAACGAGAGGGAAGCGACAATTCTCCTGTGGTTACCCTGGGACCCCAGGATATTTGCCGCACTTCCTGGATACCCAGATGATACTGCAAGGTCTTTGCGAGATGAATCAGGGTATGACTTGATAAAGCAGAAGGATTGGTGAATACCCCCAGCGTTTTCCAGTACGCGCTCGCGGTTTCATCATCCCCTTGCTTCTTTTGGTCTCTACCATTAATATTAACTATAGTTGAAAAAAGAGGCAAGGGGATGATGGTGATGTATTTCGATTTTTGGCGTGAGTTGAGGGAAAGCGCCTGGTTTTTTTCTCATAATCCCGAGATTGTTCTGCCAGCCCTGCCTCCTGCTTTTCTCATGGCCCTGGCAAATCATCTCGTATGGAGACGCAGCCTTTCCTGGATTACAGCTTTTTTCCAGTGGGGAGTAAGCGTTATTTTTGTGATGTTGGGCATTCTGTGCGGATTTCTGGCCCTGGGTTTTATTGTGGTGATGACCTGGGATGCGGAACATCGGGAGCGAGTCAATTTCAGCCGAGCCTGGCGGATTATGGCCCCCCGCTTTCTGGAAGTTTTTGTGGCTTCGCTCCTGGTAGGATTCCTGGTGAGCTTTTTCTCGGCATTTTTTGTGTTTCCAGGGTTACTTCTGGGATTCTTGCTCATGTTTGTGTTGCCTGCAGTGATTATAGAACGGGAAGACCCTTTTTCGGCCATTCGTCACAGTTTTCAGATGTCCTTTGAAAACCTGGGAGAGTGCTTCACGTTTCTCGTCATTGTGCTCTTTTTTGGTGTGGTAGGATATCTGGTCTTCTGGCTTTTTGGGTTTGTTCCCCTGGGGGGAATTGTGGTGAATACCGTTATCGGGGGTGCAATTCTCGCCTACGTTTCGATTTTTCTCACCCGTTTTTACCTGGTTCTTTCCCGGTTTTAGCATCAAAGGGAAGATTCATGCCGTCGCTGGCAGCGAGGACCTTGATGCCGGTTTTTTGAGCAAGTTCCTCGGCCACCTTCCAGGGTTTGGCCTGGAGCATGGTCATTCCGAAGTGAGTGAGGACAGCTAATTCTGGGCGGATGGTTTCAATGAGCACTCGAGCATCTTCAGCGCTCAAATGGAAAAGCTGCATACTATTTTCTTTTTTGAGCCGCACTGTGTGGATGATGAGGATCCGGCTTCCCTGGTAGGCGTCGAAAAGTTCTTCCTGAAAAAGCGTGTCGGTGATAAGCGAAACGTACCCTTCTTCGAAAAGAAAGCGGAACCCATAGGTTTCCACGGGGTGGGTGTGGCGGAGGGGGGTTTCGAAGACGATATTGCCGATGTGGTACCGGCCGCCTTCCTGAAGGAAATGAATACCTTCCAGAGACTCACGGAGATAACTGAAAAGGACCGGCTCTCCCTCCAGGGCATCGGCGGGGAGAAAGGCTATCCCTTTTTTCTTTGTTCCGCCCTGAGTCATGGCTTCCACCATGATATTGAGGTCGTTGGCGTGGTCGATGTGGCGATGCGAAAGGAGAACAGCCTGCAATGCGGTGGGATCGCAGGGTGGGCGGCTCGTCAGCGCTTTCACCAGAGCTCCTGGTCCGGGGTCGAGATGCAACGAAGTGCCACGGTAATGGATCCACAGCCCTCCGGAAGAGCGGAGTTGCTTTGAAACCACAAAACGTGCCCCTGCTGTCCCCAGAAATTTGATAAAGTTATCCATTTGCAGGTACTATATCTTTGGGGAGGTGAGTTTGTAAAGAGTGCAGCGCATCGTGATTCTGGGAAAACCAGGGGTGGGGAAAACCACACTGGTTAAAACGGTGATCGAAAGCTTCCCCGGATGTTTTCGGGGTTTTTATACTGAGGAAATCCGGGAAGGGAGGGAACGGGTTGGTTTTCGGATCAAAACCCTTTCGGGAAAGGAAGGAATCCTGGCAAAGCGAGATCAGCCCTCGCCTTTTCGGATAGGCCGGTACGGCGTTCTTCTCCAGGATCTCGAAACCATGGGCATTCCGGAAATCGAGGACGCCATCCGGGGGAAGTCTCCCCTTCTTCTTGATGAAGTGGGGAAAATGGAATTTTGCTCATTCCGTTTTCGTCAGGCTCTTTTCCAGGCCTGGGACGTGGTCCCGCTACTCCTGGTGACTTCCTGTTTTCCGCCTCTTCCTGAGTTCCGAGACCTTTTGGAGAGTGAGGCGGTCAAAAAATTTGTCCTGGATCGGGAAAATCGTAACCGGCTTGGACGGGAAATTGTGAGTCTTGTCCAGGTGCTGTTGGAGTTTTAATCCAGCTTGATCTGGCTCTGGAGGGCAATCTCTCCCACAATGGTGAGGATGAGGGACCGGGAAAGATCGATTTCTTCGGAAAGCACCACTTTGCCGTCCGGGGATACCGTGCGGATGCGCACAAACGGTCGGAAAGGAAGAACGGGATTGAGACGGCTGACCACCGCTTCCTCGCCATTTGAGAGTCGAACCACATCGCCTACCTGGTAAGGGGAAATATGACTCACAAAGGTGGATACCACTTTCTCATCCAGTTTGTATCCGGCGTTACCCATCAGGTACTCCACCACTTCAAATATGGGAAGCGCTTTGCGGTAAGGACGGTCGGAGGTCAGAGCTTCGTAAATATCGGCAACAGCGGCAATCTGCGCGAGAAAAGAAATATCCCGTCCAAAAAGATGCCGGGGATAACCGCTTCCATCAATTTTTTCGTGGTGCTGAAGGGCAATATTTTTTGCCATTCCGCTCAGGTGAGTCTGTTCATCCAGAATTTTTCTGGCTACTGCTGGGTGTTTTTGAATGACCTCGCGTTCCTCTGGGGTAAGGGGTTGAGGTTTATGCAGGATTTCAGGAGGAATATGGAGCTTTCCCAGGTCGTGCAAAAGTGCTCCCAGACCTAAAGTCTGGATGGCTTCCTCCCGAAGGCCCAGAAATTTCCCGATGAACGTAGCGATAATGGACACGTTGAGTGAGTGCGTGAAGGTGAAGTCATCGTGCTTTTTGAGTTGCGTGATAGGGATAACCAGTTCCTGGTGGGCTTTCACTTCCTGGAGGATTTTCCGCACGTCCTGTTCCAGGGGATCCGTGGGAACTTCTTTGCCCTGGCTTAAGAGGGTAAGGGTTTCCTCAAGATCGTGGAGCGTTTTTTGCTTGGTTTCGAGGGAAACATCTTCCACGGGGGTCTCGATGGTGACTTCTTCCAGGACTTCAGCGAAAATATAATCCTGTCCCCGGGTTTTGAGTCTGTCCAGAAAGGCCTGAGTGACGCGTTTGCCTTTTCCCAGGAGAATCTGTCCTTTTTCATCCAGGAGGGTGGTAGTCAGAACCTGTCCCACTTCGAGCTGCCGAACAGAGATCTTTTCGGTACGGACTCCCCGGACTTTTTCCACGGTGGCTATGCCTCCTTTATCCGCAGGACTTTAGCTCCCCGAATTTTCCCCTCCTTGAGTTCCAGGAGAGCCAGGTTAGCCTCTTCGAGCTTAAAAACTTCTATTTCTGGACGCACGGGAATTTGAGCAGCAAGCTCCAGAAATTCAGCCACGTCTTGCCGGGTGACGTTGGCTACAGTTTTTATCTCCTTTTCCATCCACAGATGCTCGGGATAACGGAGCTGGAAGAGGTGTTCCTTGTCGCCCTCTTCTTTGCGGATGGCATTGATGACGAGTCTTCCTCCCGGGGCGAGTTTCCCGAGCGCAGTGGCCACCGGTTTCCAGGCGGGGGTGGTATCAATCACGCAATGAAGTTTCTCGGGGGGTTCATCATCGAAATTGCCAACCCAG
>JABUEZ010000112.1 GCA_013314795.1 Candidatus Profundicultor aquiphilus
TTGAAGAAGCCCTGCGATGGCTCCTGCAGGCCCAGGATGAGTTCAACGATGCTGAACGCTTTTATCTGGCCCTCTTCCATTTCCAACAGGCAGCCGAAAAAGCCCTCAAGGCGTATTTATACTTGTACGTTGCCGACCGACAGGTATTCTTTACCCATTCCGTCGATGAGCTCCCCGAGATGGCGCAGGAAATCGACACCGATTTTGCCTCTCTCACCCAGACCAAGAAACTCGACCAGTATTACATCCCCACACGATACCCCAACGGCCTTCCTGGGGGTGTACCCTCCCGTTTCTACACCGACCCGAAGGAAGCCGAAGAAGCGATGGAACTTGCTCGAGATCTCCTGGAACTCATTACGCGAAAAATAACCGGGGAAGATACACAGAAAAGGTCGTGAAAACACTCTTCTGGATTATAGTTCTTTTCTGGACGACATTAGACCTTTGGGTGCTTCTGGGTAAAAACCAAAACCTTCACCAGATCGTGGACCGCCGGAGCAAATTCGTGGTGATGGTATGCATCGGAAGCGGGGTGATCCTGGCCATTCTACCCCGAGATTTCCGTCTGATCTGGCAGAGTCGGGCCACCTTTGGTCCCGCTCAGCACGTGGGAGTTGCACTTATGATCGCGGGGGTTAGTCTGCGGCTCATCTCCATCCTTACCCTGGGAAAGCACTTTACCCCGGACATAACCCTGGTAAAAAATCATAAACTGGTACGCAAAGGCGTTTACCGCCTTATCCGCCACCCCAACTACACTGGAGAGTTCTTCGCCTTTGGAGGAACGGCTCTCGTTTTCTGGCACGTCCCTTCGTCACTTTTCATTTTTGTTCCCCCCTTCCTGGGTTTCCTCTACCGGGCATTCCTGGAAGAACAAAAACTCCTGGCAATCTTTGGCGAGGAGTACCGGGAGTACATGAGAAAAACCAGACGCTTTATTTAAAGATGTATCACTGCTTCAGGGCGTTTTCCACCGCTTTGAGAAAGGCCTTGCTCGAGGCGGTGGCACCACTTACGGTATCAACCGGCAAAGCGTTGGTGTTTTTGACGCGTGCCATGAGTTCTTCGTATAGCGTGGGCACAGAAATCCGGGAAAAAGAAATCAATTTTACGTCCACGATGGCATGGTCTTTCACCACCACTTCCACTTCACAGGTGAAACGACCCTTGACATATTTTCCGTGATACGTTCCGTCCCCGATGGCGGAAAGGTCCACTGCGTTAAGGATCAAATTCTGCGTTTCCTGAAGCCCATAGGTGAGGTATCCCCAGAAAATTCCCAACAGGGCCACCAGAATTAGAATGATAAGAAGGAGGATTTTCCAAACTTTTCTCATAGTTTTATTATACGCCCTCTGGGAAACAATTGCTACACCGCAGGATAATATGATACATTCCCGGTGAGGGAGAAGGATATCATGAAAATCGCCGTGGGAGATCTGAAAATTCGGAAGGAATGGTTACTTGCGGGAATCTTTGCCCTGGGGATATTTGTCCGCTTCTTCCTTCTGGGAGTCATCCCACCGGGACTCAATCAGGATGAAGCTTCCATCGGGTATGACGCCTGGGCCATGTTACACTACGGAATCGACCGGAACGGTTTTCACAACCCGATCCATCTTGTTTCCTGGGGCAGCGGGCAGAATGCCCTCTATGCATATTTATCCATGCCCTTTATCCGGCTTTTGGGTTTGAATGTTTTTTCGGTGAGATTCCTGAACGCCCTGATGGGATCGCTGTCGCTCTTTCTCTTCTATGACCTGATGAAAAACCTCACTAATAAAGATATAGGAACCATCGCGCTTTTTCTCCTTGCCATCAGTCCCTGGCACATCATGATGTCCCGCTGGGGGTTAGAATCAAATATTTTCCCCGGCTTCGTGCTCCTTGGAACGTGGCTTCTGGTTCGTGCTCTCCGGCAGAAATTTCTCCTCCCGCTGGCTTTCTTTGTTTTTGCCCTATCCCTTTATGCCTATGGAACGGCGTATTTCTTTGTTCCGGTTTTTCTCTTCTGTGTGTTGTTTTACCTTCTGCGACATGACAAGGTAAAAATAAAGACTCTCCTTCTGGGGAGTACGGTTTTTATCCTGGTAGCGATACCGGTATTCCTTTTTGTTTTTATCAACCTCAGGAGTCTTGATTCCATAACCACCTCTTTCTTTTCCATACCACGATTAATAGCCCCCAGATTCGGTGAAGTTTCTTCCCTCTTTAGCAAAAACGCCTTCACCGAATCCCTGATCAACTTCCGGGATCTCCTGGACCTTCTTTTCCTCACCCAGCACGATGGCCTTATCTGGAACGGTATCCCTGCCTATGGATACCTTTTTCTCTTCAGCCCTCCTTTTCTTCTCTTCGGGTTTCTCCATACTCTCCGCAATCGAAAAATCTGGACTCAGTTTAGCCCTCTATTTTTTCTGGTGATCTGGTTTCTGGTGGCGGTGTTTCTGGGAATTGTGACCAGGGTGAATGTGAACCGGGTGAATGCCGTTTTCCTGCCCGCCATTGGCCTTGTGACAGTGGGAATTTCCTTCCTTCGAGAACACGCCAGGACATTTTTCCGCTATCTCATGCTTTGCTATTTTCTCTTTTTCCTCTCTTTCCTCTACAGCTACTTTTTTGTTTATCCCATCAATGCTGGACCGGCCTTTTTTGAGTCCCTCGGCGAAGCAATCCAGTATGCCCTGAAAGTTGCCCCACCGGAGAGTACAATGCATATCACCGATACTGTAAATATGCCCTATGTTTTTGTTCTCTTCTATGAACGCACCGATCCGAGAAAGTTCCTCCAATCGGTAACCTACGTGAACCCTGAAGCACCGTTTAGAGCGGTGCAATCCTTCGGTCGTTACCACTTTGGAATCCGGAAGGATAACCTCCAGGACGACGTTTATATCTTCCACAACTCTGAAGCACCCCTTTTTGAAAATGGTGCCTTCACCGTTCACCCATTCCGATATTACTCGGTGGCCATACGCAACGAATAAACGACTTCCAGAGGGGAACTCTCTTCGCCGCAAAGTGATATAATTTTAAAAAAACAAAAGGAGGGGATAGACATGAAACGCCTCTTTCTTGTGTGTGTGTTCCTGGTGTTTGTCTTTTCTTCCTGGGTGCTGGCTGAAGAACAAAGTCCCGGTCCCCTGGTCCTTCCTGATGCCACCGTCATAGACACTGAGCGAAGCGCTCCACCAGCCATTTTGGGTCCGGAAAGCACCATCCCGGGAGAAACTCGAAGCGGTCTTCCGTCCCTTTCCCGTCCAGAAACCTCCTCCGGTCTTCCTTCCATAGGTGGTACTCCCTCCACGGGCACCACCCCAGAATCCTCACCCGGCGCACCGGCCCCCGGGGGATTACTTCCCAATCTCGGTGGGCAAGAGCAGACCCAGCCGGGAGGGATTACCATTACTCCACCTTCACCTCAGGTAACCATCCGGTGGAAGCAATTTGACTTGGGACAGGCTTTCGGATATAACCCTCTCATTATGGGGGTGGTGGAATATCCGGAAGGATGGCTCACCAACGTGGATGTCTTTAACAAAATGGTGGTGTTTGCCGAAGATGCCACCGGTCTTGTGGCGCTGAACGCCTACCTCGCCATCCAGAATCCCATGATCCAGACCGCCGAAGACCTGGCCCAGCAAGTGGTTAGCATGCTTTCCCAGAGCGTGGGGAACCTCGCCATTCAGAGCCAGGATTTTAAAAGCGCTCCCAAGGTAGCTCAGTACGGTCTCAGTGTAACCTATGGGAGGGTCATTCTGAGCGGAAATTATCAGGGAAGGAATACCACCATAATCCTCCAACCTTACGTGATGTATGCCCCCATGGCCAAATATTCTCTGGCCGGGGTTATCCTCTGCTATGCACCCCAGGAAGTTTTCCAGGACAAACTGCAAAAGTACTTTAACCACATGATTGCCTCTTTCGAGGCCCTGGCACAGGTTGGCCCAGGGGGAGGAAACATCCCCCAGATTGGTCTTCCCCAGTAAAAAGGGGTGAACATTGAAGAAACTGCTCTTTCTTGCCCTAGGGGTGCTGTTCCTTTCTGGAGTGGCTCTGGCACAAAATGTTGACGGGGTAGAGCTCATTCTGGAAGCGGCCCGCTTACCCAAAGAAGAGGTTGCCTCGTTTACAACACTTCTGGAACAGGAAATCGATGAACTCTATCTTCAGGGCCGGTATGCCCAGGCCCTGGAGAAAGCACGTTATTTCATCGTTCTCGGACTCCTGCACAACGACGAAGTCCTGAAAGCCCATTTTTCCCTTTTCACCGCCCGGGCGCTGGCCCGAGAAAAGAAAGAGAGCGAGGCCTTTGCGTATCTTACCCAGGCTTACCAGATTTACGGGAAATTGAATCTTGAACATTACCAATTCCTGACTCTGGAAACCCTGGCAAGAGTCGCTACCAATCTCAATTACTGGGAGGAAGCGAAGAATTATCTTGCAGAGCTGGAGAAACTTGCCCAGAAGCGAAAAGGGATGTACCAGGAGATGTACCTCTTTCACCGGGGAGTGATTCACTTCCACGAAAACCTTTTTGATGAAGCCCGGAAGGATTGGGAAGAAGCAGAAAAGCTACCGGAATTCTACCCCGAGACCCGGGGACTCACCTTGAACCATATGAGTCGGGTTTTTCTCCAAGAAGAAAACCCGGACAAAGCTCTGGAATATGCCCAAAGAGCGCTTTCCTTCAGTGAGGAAAGAAACCTGCGCTGGGTGGAACTCGTGGTTCGCCTGAACCTTGCCCAGATCCTGAGTGAATACTTCCTGAAAGAAGACGAAGCCCTAAAACAGCTTCAGGTTGCCCGGCAACGCGCGGAAGAAATGGACCTTCCCCAAGAAAAAGTATGGGCCCTCAACAACCAGGCAGTCCTTTTCACCCGATGGGGAGAGTATGGCGAAGCCAGAAAAACCCTTCAAGAAGCTCTGGAAATACAGGAAAGCCACCACATGCCCTGGGATCTTGGGATATTGACCAATCTCGGGGTCCTTTCTTTCTATCTGGGTGATATGGACAATGCGAAGCGTTATCTCCAAGAAGCGTATGAGGAAGCATTTGCGCTGAAGGACCAGCACTCTGGAGCTCTTATCCTTGGCAACCTAGGTATGGTGTACAAGGCAATGGGAAAGCTCCAGGAAGCTCTCCCCTATTACGAGCATGCCTACCGTCTGCTTAAAGACCTCGATGCCAAAAGGGATGTGGCAAACCTCCTGAATAGTATCGCCAGTCTCCACGTGATGACCAAAGACTTTGACCGAGCCGAAGAAGTCCTGCAACTTTCCCGCTCTCTTTATGAGACACTCTCCGACCAGGAGGGAATCGCTCAGGTGGAAGTGAACCTGGGATATGTCAGGATGGAGAAAAACGATCTTGACGGAGCACAAGATTATTTTGAAAGGGCCTTACAGAAACTTGAAAGGAGCGCCCTTCAGTCATTGCGCTTCTACGCCCTTCTGGGCCTTGGAGAATTAGAGTTGAAGCGTAATGAGAAAGAGAGGGCTTTCGAACACCTGTACGAGGCGGTCGGAATCGTGGAAAAAACCCGCAACCGGATGGAGGAAGTAAGCGACCGCATCTGTTTCACCCAGAGTCGGCTTGCGGTATACGAATTTCTCATAGAGGCGCTATTTGGTGAGGGCAAGATAGAAGAAGCCTTCAATCTCTCCGAGCGAGTGAAGGCCAGAAGTTTCCTCGATGTGATGGTCGGACAATCGGTGAAAGTGAAGGCCAAAGACATGGAAGTGATGGAGAAAATCAAAGCCTGGGAACGGGAAAAAGCAGTTCTTGCAACCAAAAAAGCCGAGGGAGGACAAGATGAAATAACTCTGTGGAAAGTCAACGAGGAACTGGCCCAGGTGGAGAAAAAGCTCTATCTCCTTTACGAGGAACTCAAGGCTTCTTCACCGGAACTCCTGTCACTGGTCACCGTCTCACCTCTGTCACTCGCTGAGATGCAAAAATCAATCCCCGAAGACGTAGTGGTCGTTGATTACTTTGTACTGCCAGAACGGACCTTTGCCTGGATTATCACCACTTCCACCATCCAGGGTTTTGACCTTCCGGTGGGGGAAAATGTGCTCTACGAAAAGGTTTCCCTTCTGCGGGAAAAACTCGCCAATCCCAAAGAAGAAGATTTTGTCCTCCTCACCAACTTTCTCTGCGAAGCCCTCTTTACACCCCTGGAAGAACACCTGCAGGGAAAAAAGAAAGTGCTCCTCATCCCCCATCGCTCGCTTTCGTTCCTCCCTTTTCAGGTCCTCACTCAAAGAGAGCGTTACCTTCTGGAAGAATATTGCTTTTTCTATGTGCCCTCCCTCAACACCTACTTTTACGCCCTGCAAAAGGAGTATAACCCCGCGGAACGATTCCTGGGCTTTGGGAACCCCAAGTTTTCTAACCCCGACATTCCTCCTCTCCCGGGAGCCGAGGAAGAAGTTCGAGAGATCGGGAAATTGTTCCCAAATCCCCTGCTTCTCTTCGGCAAAGAGGCCACGGAATCCGCCTTTTACCAATTGGCAAAAGAAGCCAGTATCGTACACCTTTCCACTCACGGTTCAGCGAATGAACGGTCCCCCCTCTATAGCACCATTTTTCTTGCCCCCGATAGCGAAAATGACGGGTTGCTCCTTGCAGGAGAGATTTTCTTCACCCCCCTTCAGGCCAATCTTGTAGTTTTGAGCGCTTGCGAGACAGCTCTCGGACAATACAGCCCCACCGAAGGACTCATCGGATTCACCCGCTCCTTTTTCTATGCCGGGACTCCATCACTCATCGCCAGCCTCTG
>JABUEZ010000113.1 GCA_013314795.1 Candidatus Profundicultor aquiphilus
TGGCTTTCCCTGAGATCAACTGGCCGGGTGCGACTGAGTACACCGAGTCTCTGGCCCGATGGGTTCAGAGGGCGATGAGTGGAGAAGTAACGCCCGAGGTGGCCATAGAAGAAGCGGCCAAAGAGTGGGAAGCTATCCGGGATAAGCTGGGTAAAGATAAGCAGAAAGAGTACTACAAAGAGTTCTTGGAAGCCGGTCGCAAATTGGGATTCTGGAAGTAGAGGAATACCCCAGGGTTCCCTCCCCCTGGAGATGGTGAGGTGAAAAAGGAGAAAGGGGTTTGAAAAATGCTTCGAGAGAAATCGAGGAAAATCAAAACTCCTTATTATCTCATTATGCCACCTCAGGTGCTCATCTGGGTGGTGGTGATCTTTCCACTTCTCTGGGCGATTTATATTTCCTTTCATGACTGGAATCCGACCATCTCTCCTCAAAGGACCTTTGTCGGTATAGGGAATTACCTCAACGTTCTTCGCGATGCTCGCTTTCTTTCCGCTCTGGGAAGGATGTTTTACTATTCAGGAGTAGGGGTTACGATTCAGCTTGTTCTGGGAACCGCTATCGCACTGGCGATTGTGGAATATATTCGTTCACCCCGCTGGCGTACCACGGTATTGGTGCTCTTTCTTCTGCCCATGATGATGGCTGAAGCTGTTGCTGCGCAAATGTGGACCTTGCTCATTACTGATACTGGTACGATTAATAATATCCTGGTCTGGCTGGGTTTCTCCCCGGTGGGATGGCGGGCCAAGGAGTTAGCTCTGACGACGATCATGATTGTCGATATCTGGCAGTGGACAGCCTTGCCGCTTCTTATTGCGTATGCGGCACGTATTTCTATCCCCGATGGCCTTTACGAATCGGCGCGTCTTGATGGGGCTTCAAAGTGGTTGATTTTGCGTAAAATCACGCTTCCCTATATGCGCGTGCCTCTGGCGATTGCTTTTCTTCTGCGTTTCATGGATTCATATAAGTTTCTGGACAAGGTGTTTATTATGACCTATGGGGGTCCGGGAACGGCAACTGAATTACCCACTTTCTATCTCTATCAGACTGCTTTTTCCTATTTTAAAGTTGGCTACGGTGCAGCGATGTCCTGGATTTTTGGGATTATTGCAGTGATAGCCATGTTCTTCTTCTGGAGATTAGCGAAGCGAATGTCGTAAGGAGTGGGATTCCATGAAAAAAGTCGACTGGAAGAGGTTTTTTGGCATACTGGGCCTTGTCGTCTATGGCATATTCGTGCTTTTCCCCATTTACTGGACCATCAATACCTCTTTCAAAGAAGTAGGAGATGTTTACAAGGTGCCACCTTCTTTTATCCCCACCAAGTTTACTCTGGAAGCGTATAAATTTATCCTTCAGGGAACGGGTCGTCTGGCGTTATCTAACAGCCTCGTGGTTGCCATTGGCGCCACACTCATCGCGGTTTTTCTCGGCACCATGGCCAGTTATGCTTATTCTCGTTATCCTTTTACCGGTTTAACCAATGAAGGTGCCCAATTTAATCTCCTCACGGTACGTATGTTTCCGCCCATTGCTTTCCTTTTACCCATCTTCTGGTTATGGAAAACGCTGGGGCTCCTTGATACCCATTTTGCACTCATTGTCACCTATTCGGCATTCAATCTGCCCCTGGCAGTGTGGCTGCTCAAGGGATTTATGGATTCTTTGCCTCGCAGTATTGAGGAAGCGAGTTACGTCGATGGATACAGTTTCTGGCAGACCGCTCGAAGGGTGGTTCTTCCCCTCATCGGTTCGGGACTGGCAGCCACAGTAGCTCTGTGCTGGATTTTTATCTGGAATGAGTTCATCATTGCCTACCTTCTGGGTGGCACTGATGTGATTCTCTATACTGCATACCTACCGGCCCTGCGGCGGGGAATGCGTATCATGTGGAACCAGATTGCCGCTTTATCGGTTCTTGCCATTATACCCTCGGTGATCATTCTGGTGCTTTTCAGGAAATACCTGATTAAAATCTACCTTCGATAACGGGTGACGCAGATGATTACTGTTTCGGTTTCACATCTTTGGAAACGGTATGGGAAGACGGTGGCGCTTCAGGATGTCAGTGCCGAGATTAACGGTGGTTCTTTTTTCTGTATATTGGGAGAACCGGGAGCAGGAAAAACCACCCTTTTGCGCATTATCGCCGGATTGGAAGTGCCTGATGAGGGTGATGTCTTTTTTGATGGCCAGAATGTAACCCTGGTATCTGCCCAAAAACGGAATGTGGCCATGGTCTTTCAGGATTTTGCTCTCTATCCTCATATGACCGTATTTGAAAATATCGCCAGTCCTTTAAGGGCGATTAAGGCCGAAGAGGGGAAAATTCGCGAGAGAGTTCACGAAGTGGCTGCTTTTCTCAAAATAGAACATCTTCTGGATCGTTCCCCCCTTTATATCAGCGGTGGTGAAAAACAGCGGGTGGCCATTGCCAGAGCCCTCGTCAAGGAACCCAAAATCTCCCTTTTTGATGAACCACTTGTGAATCTGGATTTTAAGATTCGTGAGGATATGAGAGCACAGTTTAAACTGATGCAAAAGGAATTCAATCAGACCATTGTTTTTGCCACTCCCGACCCGGTTGACGCCATGTCCATGGCCGATCAGGTCCTTATCCTGCATGAGGGCAAAGTTCAACAATTTGCCACTGTTTGGGAGGCCTATTATCGTCCGAGTAATATGTTTGTGGCTACGTACCTGGGATTTCCGCCGATGAATATCCTCTCAGGAGAGTTACGCGAAGAAGGACCACATCTTTTCTTTGTAGCTTCAGGCCTTAAGGTGGATGTGACCGATTTACCTGGTATTCGGGAGGTTAGAGAAAGGAAATTGCTGGTTGGCATCAGGCCTGAACACCTCCTGCTGGGGGATGAAAAAGGTGCGGAAATCTCGTGGGATGGAGAAGTTTTACTGAGCGAGATAGTCGGTTCAGACACCATTGTGCATTTGAAAGTAGGGAAAGATCTGGGGCTCCGCTCTTTTGTTCCCGGTATTTACCGAGTTGCTGTGGGGGCACGTGTTACGGTAAATCTTCGAAGGGATAACATTTATGCCTTCAAAGAAAGCGGAGAAAGTGTGATTTTCCCTGGAAGACATGAGTCTTTGTTCAACACTTTTAAAGGGTGAATTACCATGGCGCGTGTTTTTCTTGAAAAGGTCAGAAAGGTTTTCGATAACAAGGTAGTGGCGGTTGACGGGTTAACCTTAGAAGTTCCCGACAGGGGCCTGGTGAGCCTCCTGGGTCCTTCGGGATGTGGCAAAACCACGACCATGCGGATTATCGCCGGATTAGAATCCCCCACAAGTGGTCGCGTCTATTTCGATGGACAGGATGTTACCGAAGTTCCCCCCGAAAAAAGGGATGTAGCCATGGTGTTTCAGTTTCCAGTTATCTATCCTGGAATGAGTGTGTACGAAAACATTGCCTTTCCCCTGGTGGCCCGCAAAATGGCCAAGGAGGAAATCAAAAAACGCGTTGAGGAAGTAGCCGAAATCTTTGAGATTACCGACCTTCTTTCCAAAAGAACATATGCTCTGGATGCAGGAATGAAACAAAAAGTGGTTCTGGCTCGAACTTTCGTTCGGCGCCCAAAGGTATACCTCCTTGATGAACCCTTAACGGCTGTGGATCCCAAAACCAGAATGGAGTTGCGTACCATTTTAAAACGGTTGCAGTCTGACCTCGGCCAAACCATGATTTACGTCACACACGACCAGAGTGAGTCATTGACACTGGCAGATAAAATCGCGGTCATGAACGAGGGGCGCCTCCTCCAGTACGGTTCACCAGAAGAAGTCTACAGTAATCCTAACAACACCTTCGTAGGATATTTTGTCGGCAACCCGGGCATGAATTTCATCAATTGTTCCCTCGCCATCGAAAACAATGTTTGCATTCTGGATGCCCAGGATTTCCGCCATTTCTTACCAGAGATATCCCCCTCTTTTGCGAGGGAAATAGGGCAGAGATCTCTTATTGTGGGTATTCGTCCAGAAAATGTCGAAGTCAGCTTTACCCCTCGTGAAAACTGGATTACTTCTCAATGCATTCTTTCCGAACCTATCGGTAGCCGTGTGGTATTGCATCTTAAAGTAGGAGAAAAAGTCATCAAAGCAAAAGTTCCCCGTGTGGAAGTAGAGCCGGGGGCTTCAATCTGGTTTCATCTTCCAATAGAGTTTCTCAAGTTTTTTGACGGAGAAACTCAGGAAGCGGTAAAGGCATGAGAAACCTCTTCTCGTGTCGCCATTTGGTAAGTAAAACAGCAGATGAAGCCGTATGTCTTTTAGGGTCCTTTATTGGTAATGATTTCTTTTAAGGGCGATGGCATTTCGCCAGTTTAAAAAACTTCTAAGAGTTTGTAACAATTGTTACTTAACACCTTGACAAATTACTGTTATGAGGAGAAAATAAAAGTTAACAGCATTTGTTTTTGAGCAGGTGCTCATGATTGCGGGATAAAAGGTTACTACGGGTAGTGATTTTAGTGCCGTTACCACTTCTGTAAAGGGGGTGTTATAAAAAGTTGAGATTTGTTGCAGGTTGATGGTTGATTTTTAGTATGTGGTTTAGGTGGGTTTTTTGAATCAAAAGAAGGGAGGGATGTGCGTGAAGAAGTTAGCCATTTTTCTGTTGTTGGGTGTCATGAGTCTGGTTTGGGTCGGCTTTGCCATAGCTCAGGAGGAAGTTACACTGACTGTAGTATGGCATGCCGGGATTTGTGCCGAGGCGTTGTTGGATATCGCAAAGGATTATGAGAAAGTAGCGGGAGTTAAAGTTGTGGGAGCTCTGGTCCCCTATGGCCCTCAGTGGCACGATAAGATTGCTTCAGAGTTTGCTGCAAAGGGAAGCGGTTTTGACCTGGCTGCCTGGGATAGCCAGTCTGTGGCAGAGTTTGCCGGAGGGGGTCATTGCGTTCTGCTGAATCCCTACCTGGAAAAATCTGATAAGGTGAATTTTGATACCTTCTTGCCGGCGGCTTTGAAGCGTTATGGAGAGTATCCGGATGGAAGTGGGAATCAATATGCTTTGCCGGTGAACCAGGATTGTCTGGGGTTGATTTATCGCCGCGATCTCTTTGAGGATCCAAAAGAAAAAGAGGCGTTTAAGGCCAAGTACGGATATGACCTTGAGGTACCCAAGACGTATCGGCAGCTCAGGGATATTGCTGAATTCTTTACTCGACCAGACCAGGGCCTTTATGGATTTGCCCAGTATGGTGGTCGAGAGTATGACTATTGCACCAGCATGTCGAACACCTTTATATGGAGCTTTGGTGGCGCACTGTGGAACCCAAAAACCTTTGAAGTCAAGGGATATTTGGACAGCCCTGCCTCGATTGATGGAGTCAAGTTCTATGTTGATCTGTTTAAATTCTGCCCGCCTGGTTCCGAAACCTGGGGATTTGACGAAGTGAATGTGGCCATGCAACAGGGAAGAGTTGCCATGGCGATGCAATGGTTCTATTTCTTTGGTTCAATGCTTGACCCGAGCGTTTCTAAAATTGTTGATAAAGTAGGATTTGCGATACTTCCTGGCGAGGTTGGTCGAGACGGGAAATTCCGAAGAGTATTTAGTATGGGTGGTCAGGGATTGGGCATTAATAAGTACTCGAAGCATGTTGAAGAAGCCTGGAAGTTTTTGGAGTGGTACATGCAGAAAGATCAGCAGATGCGATATGCAAAATTCTGCCAGACTGGGAACAAGTATGTTTTAGAGGATCCGGAATGGCTCAAACTGAATCCTTACAATGTGCTCTTTAAGGATGCCATGAATTATATTAACGACTACTGGCATCTCCCTGAGTATCCGATTTTGCTGGATATCATGCAGGAAGAAATTCATAATGCTTTAACAGGTAAGAAAACTGTGGAGCAAGCGCTCGCGGATTGTGCAGAGAGACACGAGAGGGAACTTCGAAGAGCAGGGTATGAAATCAAGAGAACCGAAAATATTCCTGAAGCACCCTATGAACTTGCTTATGGAGAACCTTATAGTGCTGAGTTAGAAAAGTACTATAATTATTGATAATTTCCGAGGCTCTATTGCGGGTGGGGCGACGTCGCTCCACCCGCAATAGAGTAGGAAAATCAGGGGGTTGAATCGTGAACGACAATTATTATGAGAGCATCATTGAAAGAAAGAGTAAGGTTAGTGTTATCATACAGGGTATAATCTTGGGCCTTTTCCTCTTTTTTACTGTTTTTCCTCTTTTCTGGCTCTTTCTTTCTTCTCTTAAGGATCGGCTGGATATTTTTGCTTTCCCACCCCGTTTTATCTTTAACCCCACCATTGAGAATTACCGTGGTCTGTTTGTGAAAACCTTTCTGGAAGGTGGGGCTGGGCAGACTGATTTTGCACTGTGCCTTGTAAATAGTTTCATCGCTGCTGGTTTGGGCACTTTTTTTGCTGTTATTCTGGGGGTCATGGCTGGATATGCTTGTTCCCGGTTTCGTTTCTTTGGTAAGAACGATTATCTGTTTTTTACTCTTTCCACCCGGATGTTACCTCCTGTGGCCGTTATTATTCCCATATATATCATGTTTTCTCGACTGGGGCTACAGGATACAAGGGTTGGGATGGTTTTGCTCTACACCATGTCAAACCTTGGATTGGCTATATGGATTATGAAAGGTTTTTATGACTCTGTACCGGTTCAGTACGAGGAAGCTGGGCTGGTAGATGGGTATACCCGCTGGCAGATATTTTGGAAGATTATCATTCCTTCGGTAAAAGGTGGTATTGCTGCGACCATGGGTT
>JABUEZ010000114.1 GCA_013314795.1 Candidatus Profundicultor aquiphilus
CTGGATGAGTTTTTTGCCTTCAAAGTCCTGGGGGTGGGCCTTCCCTGCAAAAATAAACTGCAAAGCTCCCTTTCGTCTTACCTTACGGAGACGCTCAATATCAGAAAAGATGAAGTGGGGTCGCTTATAAGAAGTCATTCTACGTGCGAAACCGATGGTGATGCTGTTTTCATCCATTATAATTCCGGTTTTTTCCTTAACAAAGGCAAGTAGTTTCCGTTTCTCATTCTGGTGTGCTTCCCAGATTTTTTCATCTGGAATGACGTCGGCGCGCACCAGAAGTCCCGGTTCGTGAGCCCACCCTGGGATGTACTGGTCGAAGATCTGGCGAAAGCTTTCTGAAGTCCAGGTGAATCCGTGGACACCATTTGTGATGGAATGAATGGTATAGCCGGGAAACATATTGCGGGATACTTCGCTGTGACGCTTGGCCACCCCGTTGACGTAACCGCTCAGATTGAGGGCAAGTAAGGTCATATTAAGGTACTCTTCTCCCCCAAGCTGTTTGAGAAGGGCTTCCGGGATGGGTTCACCCAGCACTTCCCGGACCAGGTCGTGGTGGAATTTGTCGTGGCCGGCTTCAACCGGGGTATGAGTGGTGAACACGCATCGGGCTCGGATAGCCTCAAGGTTAAAATTCTTTTCTTGCCGTAGAAGTTCCACCGTAGCAAGGGCCGCATGGCCTTCGTTAATATGATATTTTCGCACTTCGAAATCAAGGGCCCGTAAGAGCCGAACCCCGCCGATACCCAGGACGATTTCCTGTTTGAGGCGATAGCGGCGGTCTCCTCCGTAAAGATAGTCGGTAATGGTCTGGTCCTCGGGAGTATTTTCGGGGAGATTGGTATCGAGGAAGAGTACCGGCACCACGCCACCAGTGACGCTCACCAGAGTATAGAGCCAGGCTCTCACTTTGACCTTTCTCTTTTCGATTTCCACTTCCACGGTGGTGGGCAAAGGGGTGAGGAATTTTTCCACTTCCCACTCCATGGGGTGTTCTATCTGCCATCCATCAGGGGTGAGTTCCTGTCGGAAATATCCTTTCCGACTGATGAGGGTCACCGCAACAAAAGGTAAGAGAAGGTCGGCAGCTGAACGGACGGTGTCTCCGGCAAGGATTCCTAAGCCGCCACTATAGGTGGGAATATCGTTGGAGAGGGCGATTTCCATGGAAAAATAAGCAATGATAGGTTCCTGGCGCAACTTTTGCAGAACATCCATGCTCTTACCTCCCTTTATTTTCCGGTTGAACCTAAACCTCTTTCTCCCCGTTCACTGGGAGAAAGGTGAGGCGTTTCCACAATTCTCACTCTGGGGATAACCCGGAGGGCTCCCTGGGCGATACGGTCGCCTCGCTGAATCTTGTATACCTCTTTTCCCAGGTTGAAGAGCCGTACCACCCAGCTTCCCCGGTATCCGGCATCAATGGTCCCAAGATGAATAATAATACCGTGTTTAATACCCATGCCACTTCGTGGGCGCAAAACCACTTCGTAACCCCGGGGAAATTCCGAGGCAATTTCGAGGTCGATGATGGCACTTTCTCCCGGGGGGATGGAGGCCTCTACCGGGGAAAAAAGGTCAAAGCAGGCGTCGTCAGGAAAAGCAAAGCGAGGTAAATATGCCCGATCAGTAAGCCTTTTAAAACGTATGACGACTTCCATAGAACCTCCTTTTTGCCTTTCATTATACTTCATTTTCCCCTCCTGCGGTAGAATAGAAGAGGTGAGGGGAAATGAATGAAGAACAGTACCTTCGAGAGAGTGTATTTTTCTCCTCGGTTGCGACGCTTGCTTTTGAAATGGTGGTTTTCCGAGTTTTTACCTTTCTTTTTGGTTATCATTTTGTTTCCCTGCTCCTTGCACTGGCGCTTCTTGGATACGGGATGTCAGGGAGCCTGTCGAATCTTATCCCTGCAGGTATCAAAAGGAACACACCCTGGGTACTTGCCTGGTCGATGCTCTTTTTCTTCTTGGGGATTTGCCTTCTTCCTCTTGACCCCTATGAAATATTTCTCAAATCCTGGTCCTTTCTGTTCCTGGGGGTTCTTCTATGTTTGACTCTTTTCCCCTTCTTCATTCATGGAACTGTTCAGATATTTGTTTTTGAACGCTTCCCTCATCTTTTTTCTCGCTTTTACAGTCTGAATCTCCTGGGATCGGCAGTAGGAGTAGGAGTGGGAATACTCGGGCTTTCGTTTCTGGAAGAATCCCGTACGGTACTTGCTCTTGCTCTGGTGGGGATCTTGGGAAAAGTGCGAATAACCTGGCGAATTGTTTTTCTGGTTATTATTGCCGTACTTTTTCTCTCTCCCCTCAAGATATACCTTTCTTCCTATTCGCCTTCCCTGCTTCTGCAGGAAATTCCAGAAAACAAATTGCTTCATTATTATCGCAATTCCCTTGAGGTTATGGAAGTGTTTTCCACACCGTCCTCCCGAGTGGGATGGGGTTTGAGCACTCGTTTTACCGGAGTTCCTCCTTCCTCTTTTACTTTGGTGTTTGATCATCATGCTATGGAGGTATTCCCTAAGGACGTTTCGGCGCCATTTCTGGAAGCACTCCTTCTTTCGCTTCCTTTCCGGGTTTTCAAGCCAGAACAAGTTCTGGTTCTTGAAGGAAAAGAAGGACTGGAAGTCTACTGTGCCCACCACGGGGGAAGTGAGAACATTGAGCTTGTAACGACTTCCTTTTCTTTTGCCGCTTTTCTGCGGGATTTTATTCCTGCTTTTCCTGCTCGGGTTGTAGTGACTACCCCTCGTCGATACCTGCAAGAGAAAAAGCACTGGTATGACTGTATCGTGGTTCAGGTTCCGGTAAAGCGGGCTTCGATTCTTCCGGGAGTATTTTCATTTGCCGAGGATTTCCTCTTTACTCGAGAGGGAATGGAGGCCATCCTTTCGGCTTTAAAGCCAGATGGAATACTGGTTTTTCCTTTGTTTTTACAGAATCCTCCTTCACTCCTTCCCAAGCTGACCATATTGCTTGCTTCGGTGCGTGGAGTTTCATTGCTCCGATCCAGCCTTGTGGTAATCAAAAACCTTGACTTTGCCATCCTTCTCTTAAAGGAAGGAGGTTGGGAAGATAAAGATCTCTTGGTTTTGAGAGAAGAAGTTGCGAAGTGGTCCTTTGATTTCATATATTTTCCAGAGGGAAGAGAAGAAGAGTGTGAACGGGTTTTTCAAACCGGTAAGAGATATTATCGTGCTATTCAGGAAATCCTCCAGAATGGAACTTTGAAAAGTTATTTCGATCTGCGGCCCTCCCGGGATGGGCGTCCTTATTTTGGGAATTTTTTCCGTTTTTCTCAGTTACGGGAAGTCTGGCTCAATTTGGGAAAGCGCTGGCTTCCCTTTGGTGGGGCAGGGTTTCTCCTTTTTGTGGCAATTTTTGCGGTGGTAGTTATTTTCTCGGCAGTAGCGCTTCTCTTGCCTGTCCGGCTTTATCACGTGCGGGTTGTTTCATCTGGGACGAAGATATTCCTTCTCAGTGCGGTCTGCACCGGAATTGGGTTTATGTTTCTTGAAGTGTCACTTTTTGTCCGTTTGCATCTTGTGGTTGGGCTGCCCCTTTATACTTTTTCTCTTCTTCTCATTGTGCTTCTTTCTGGTTCGGGATGGGGAAGTATGCGAGTGGGGAAGAGTTTTTCTTACGAAAACCCTAAAAAGTGGGCTTACCTTCACCTTTTTATCATGGGAGGGTACATGGTACTTTTGCGACTCTTTCAAAACGAGCCGTTTTTGCTTTTTCCACTTTTTCCACTTGCCTACTTCAGCGGAATGCCCTTTCCACTTCTTTCAGAGCAAGTGCGCCGTAAGGGTCCGGAAGTTTTCCCAATGGTTTTTGCATATAATGGTTTTTTCTCGGTTATCTCCTCGCTTCTTGCCCATTTTCTTTTAGTTTTCTTGGGAATGGAACTGGTGTTTGGTCTAACGTTTTTGGTCTATGTGGTTTTCTGGGTTACTCTTCTCGCACATTCCGGGTGAGAGGAACAAACTGCACCGCTCCCAGGTCCTCGGTTGCAATCCCCTCCTCGGTTTTCTTCACCAGCCACAAACTCTGGATGCTCCATGGTGGGCCCACCGGAAGAACCATTCTTCCTCCCACTTTGAGTTGCGCAAGAAGCGGTGGTGGAATGTGGTCCACACTGCAGGTGACGATAATGGCATCGAAAGGAGCATATTCTTCCCAGCCAAAATAACCGTCTCCCCAGCGTACCGTCACGGTATAGCCAAGTGTTTTCAGTTTTCCCTCTGCCAACTGGGCTAACCTCTTAATGATTTCTACAGTGTACACTGTACATCCCAGAGCATGGAGAATCGCTGCCTGGTATCCAGAGCCGGTTCCCACTTCAAGCACCTTTTCTCCACCTTGGAGAGCTAATTTTTCGGTCATGAGGGCCACAATGTAAGGTTGGGAGATGGTTTGACCGTATCCTATGGGAAGCGGGGTATCGGCGTAGGCCCATTCTCTGAGGTTTTCTGGAACGAATTCTTCTCGAGGAACGGTACGTAGAGCTTCCAGGAGCCGGGCGTCGGTAATTCCTCGCCGTTCAATCTGTTCAGTTACCATGGTATGGCGAGCACGCTCAAAGGCATTTTCCTGGACGAGAGCGAAAGAAGAAAATCCTGGAAAAACAATCACGGTGAAAATATAAAAGAAAATTATCACTCTTTTCATACTTACTGCACCAGAATTAATGATAAAATATTCTCAAGGAGAAGGGAAGTGGGATCAAAGTCGACCTTCCGGTAGATTTGCATTTTTACAGTCCCTCGCAGGGACTTTTGAGTTTCAAGGATGTGGTGCGGGCTATTTTCGAGTTCATTCGAGAAGAGCCCAAGTATGAGTATCGCCTCGTTGTCGGTACTGACTCCCGGGATCTTCAGGTGGATCCTCCGTTACAGGTGTTTGTTACTGCTTTGGTGGTTCATCGCATTGGTTTTGGGGGAAGGTATTTCTGGCGTCGGACTTATTTGCGGGAGTCGTCTGATATCCGGGGAAAAATCTATGGCGAAGCCTGGCTTTCTCTTCAGGTATCTCAGCGCCTGATGGACTTACTGCGCTCATATCCTGACAATCATCTTTCTAACTACCGGGTAGAAATCCATGTAGATATTGGTAATGCCGGCCCAACTCGGGCGCTCATCCGGGAAGTAGTGGGAATGATTGAAAACCTGGGCTTTGTGGCCAAAATCAAACCGGAATCCTTTGGGGCCTCCCGCATCGCTCACCGCCACACGTAGCTGGAGGCCCTTCTTTTTACTGGATTCTGGAAAGAATTTTTTGCACCAGGGGTAAAAGGTTCTGGTCTATGCTTTCATCGGTGTTCTCCATTTTTACTCCTTCGAACAGAAACCAGTGTTCAATGTGTTCTACGGTTTCCTGTGGTTTGAGGTTAACAAGCGGTCCCAGAGATTCGAGTTCCAGAAAACGGTGGTCGGTGTACACTTCGAAGGAACAGCCCATGTCAGGATAGCATGTTCCAGCCTTATACGGAGCCACTTTTACAAAGAGATAATTCTCAAATAGGTATGCACCCCATCCCTGTTTGTTTCCGAAACCGGCTTTATTGGGACTTGTATTTTTGGGATCCTGCTTGAGTGTCACGTACTTATTCCCGAAGCGCCAGCGAGGGTCATCCATTCTGGTATATCCCCAGAGTACCATCGGCCGCACCGGTAAGAGATTTTCGGACCAACTCTGGTATGGTTCCTGCGGGATAATGGCTATGCCGTTTGTGGTCATTGCCGACAATGCCCAGGGAGCCAATTCCACCGGCCAGAGATTATGATTTTTCAAACGGTGGATCACGCGTACATGGTTTTCGTTTTCATCCATTTCCACTTCGATTTCCTTTTCTATCCCGGTGAGCTTTTCTACGCTTTGGGTAAAAATCCCCCCTTTCTCGGTTTTGACGACTCGGACCGGATCATTATCCGGATTGTAGGACCGGGGGTTCGCTTCCGGGGCATGCCAGAGCCGGTGTCCCCCAAAGATGTGCCATTCCGCGCCTCCGGTAATCCCCATTTCTCCGGGCATTTCCAGAAAGAGATTCGGTTTCCCCACAAACGCGCAGCGGATAATCCGTGGCCCTACCTCTTTGGTTACCACCACTTCAATTTGCCCGTTGGAAATGAGCACATTTCTGGCCCATCCCCCAAAAGGGATTTCTTCGATTTTGATCATCGTTGTCCTCCTCTTATGTTTTTTGGATTGTTGATTATATTATCTGATATGTTGGGTAGTTGATAAAGGTCTGATTTATCTTCCCAAAATTTTCGTTATAATATTGAAGATTGCAGTTGTATTCTCTATTAAAAGGGGGAAACACGGTGGCCAGGATCATACGTAAAGAAACCTTAGCTCCGCAGATTAAGCTCATGGTGGTGGATGCTCCTTGGGTGGCCCGTAAGGCCAAAGCAGGACAGTTTGTGGTGCTTCGGATTGTCGAAGAAGGTGAACGGATTCCTCTCACCATTGCCGATTTTGAACCGGTAGAGGGAACTGTCACCATCATCTTTCAGGAAGTGGGAAAGAGCACCATGCTTCTCGGAACGCTGGAAGAAGGGGATGAAATCCTTGACTTTGTTGGACCCCTGGGGAGAGAAATCGAGGAAAAGAATTTTGGACATGTGATCTGCGTGGGGGGTGGTGTGGGGATCGCCCCAACTTACCCCAAAGCGAAGGCCCTT
>JABUEZ010000115.1 GCA_013314795.1 Candidatus Profundicultor aquiphilus
AAAGACGAAACACTGAACGAGACTCCCCCTTTGGGATATTTCCATGGTACCGGACAACTTGTTTTGCCACTACCACCCTCATCCAGGATCAGGTGAAACAAAGTGCTTTAGCAAACCAGATACGTACCGCGGTTTACGAGATACATGACATCACCACACCATGTAGTCATCTCTGCCGAAAAGAAAAACACGGCATTCTTTTGCACAATTCCTCTCCAATCAAAGATACGTGGACGAAACCACAAAATGCCCCAAAAACTTGAAACACCGGAATTTGCTTGTGGAAAAAACGGATGGATGGACAGCGTTCATTTCTCTTTTACGCTTCAGGGGCTGCGAATTCACAAGAAGGCAGAAGAAAGAAAAGAGAATATTTACCAAGAACCTCAGCCTTGGAGCCGGCGATCCGACTTGAACGGACAACCTGCGGATTACGATTCCGCTGCTCTGCCATTGAGCTACACCGGCCCCGGGGAAATTGTAGCAAAATGGGAAAGAAAGTCAAGGAAGTGTATGGAGGGTTTTACTGGAAATACCGGCTATGGAGACAAATCCGATGGCGATGAAATTTCGTGAATCCTTTTAAAAAACCGAAAGATCCATTCGTTGGCATATTTGCGGTTACCGCAGAAAACAAAAGGAATGTCGGGAAATTGGAGGGCAATTTCTGCCAGGATATCGGCAACGTAACCGGGTGCATAGAAGGACTGTTTTTTAGGATCGATGAGATCCCCATAGGAGCATTCCAGAACCACCGCACGGTGGGGAAAAGTACGCAGTTCCTGGAGGGTAAGTCGGAGGGTACCAAAATCCCGTAAAGAAGAGAGAAAATTTTCCATGGTCTTTCGTTCCACTACGGCCACAAGGCGGTTATCCTGCACTAAACCATAGTCACCGGCGGGAAGGGCCTGCCGTTCCACCGGACATTTTCCAAAGCGATAGGGGTATCGTTCCCGGGAATCGATGAGAACGGTAAAATTTGTCTGTTTTCCACCTTGGGGAAGGTAGGCTTTTCTACCTCCAGAACGGGCTGAAGCTTGAGTAACCCAGAAGACCTGTTCATAGAATTCACCGGGGCGGGTTTTGTATTCTTTCCTGAGGGTGACAAAGAAGCACCGTTTCCTCATTTTGCGGTTGAGAATGACTTCCATTTTTTTACCATAAACGGAAAGGGAAAGAATTTCACACACTTCCAGGGGTTTTTCAGAGGGGAGTTCGTTTTCCTCTTTCTGACCGAGTTTGTGACAGAAGATTTTCCCTCGTACCCCGGGCCATTTATCCTGGACTTCGAAAAGGATGAAACAAGATGGTTCCTGTTCGATAGCCAGAATAAAGGGGTAACGTTTGTTGGTACCACGAAAAAGGAGCCAGCGCCGTGCCGTTTCTATCCCTCCTCGAGAATGTCTTTCTGGTTTTCGGCAAAGGTGTTTTCTTCCCAGCAGGTGATACTATCTGGAGTAAGCACCACTCCAACCGGGTGTTGTCGAACAGTATTTGCCCGGAAGGTGGCGCGGCTTTTCCGGGAGACGAGGACCCCACCCAGTTTATTGGACTCAATTCGGTTGGTGTGAAATTCCCCCTGGCTACCCGGCAAAAGGCAAATTCCCCAGGCGTTTTCTCGAAAGACCGAGCAGTAAACCTGTGCCGAGGCATTTTCCCGCACACTTAAACCCTCTTTACCGTTGCAGCAAAAAAGAGAGTCTTCCACAAGGAGGAGGCTATCCTTTTCCACCACTATCCCTGAACCCTGGTTATTAAGGAAAACGCAGTGACGGAGAACCACTTCTGCCCCACGGGCGATCACCAGACCGTTGCCCATCCAGGTTAGTTTTTCCTGGACGCCTCCGGAAAAGGTGCAGTGTTCAAAGGTTACTTTTCCACCCAGAACTACCACCACGTTCCCCTTCCGGGTTCCCCGATGGAGAAAGGTTAAACCGGAAAAATAAGAATTCTGAGCGTTTTCAATCCGGACCACTTCTTTGGTCCCGGAAAGAACTGTAACACCTTTTTCCCCGAAAAGGCAAACAGTCCCGGAGAAATATACACCTTGCGAAACGTCGTACTCACCGGGATGAAGCAGAACCTCCCCAGAAAGGTGGGAAAGGGATGGCGCGTTTTCGGGGAAAAAAGTCAATCGTTCTGCAGAAGGAGGAGAAACAGGCTTTTCCCTAATGCCGATTTCCATGGAAGGTGATCCCCGGTGACAGCGAAAACGTATCCTCCCAAAGAGGATCGTATCCCGGGAAAGTCTTTTTATCCGGAAAACCCAGGTATCCTCCCGGTGGTCTTCAAGTTCGAGAAACGAGGGAAAAGAGTGCAAAACCCCTTCCGGAGGACCATCAAGGGTAATAGTTTCCCCTGAGGTAACCTCGAGTAAAAGCCTCCCCTGGTCATGGAAAGAAACGTCCATCCTCTACGACCTCCAGATACCATCCACCAAAATCAAGAATCATCCCGGGAGCAAGAACTATCTCTTCTCCTTCTTCAAGGCGCCGGCCGAATGACGAGGGGAAGAACGCCGTCACAATCCCGGGAGAAAAATTCTGGAAAACGTAGACATTTTCGGCATCCCGAAAACGAATTTCCCCAAAAATGTCTTTACTCTGTTCGTGAAACATTTTTCCTACCACCTGAAAACCATGACCCAGGACTACTCTCTCTTTCTGGATCGCAACCTCTTCGCTTTTTTGCTCGTACACTATCCCCACCAGGGGGTATGGTGGCGTAACCTGTTTACCACAGAACGGACAGCGACGTAAACCCGGGTGACGCCAGTAAGGGTAAAAGAAATACTGGTAACAGCGAGCACACCGCCAGAGCGAGAAAAATGAGGCAAAGAGGGCCCGTTCCCACTCGCGGGAAAGCGGCCTTTTTTCTGGCATAAAGAGACCCTCGATAAAACTGCGTTCTACAAGAGTCCGCAACGTAGGGGGAAGCATGGTGTAGCTCAGGGTGCCTCTCTGAAAAAGCGGCACCCCCAGAGAGCGAGGGCGGTGGCGGAAGTCAAAAGGATGCTCACTGAAAAGCGCTTTTTCTCCCCAGCCCGATTTTTCGTCCCTTTCCTGATCTTCGGGATCGTAACAGATAAGCGGTTGCAGGGGATTGCGGAAAAGGAGGGTATGGAAAAGGAGCACTGCAAGACTGTGACGGTCGGTTTTCTGGCTGGGAGAAACACGCTGTATGAGAATCTCCGGAGCCATAAAGGGCATCATTCCGGCAACCTGGGGAGGCAAAAAACCGGGAACAACTAATCCGTCAAGGTCGATGAGTACCGACCTTCCAGTTCGAATATCGACGAGAAAATTTTTAAAATGAAGGTCTGCGTGGGCACACCCTTTTCCGTGGAGAATAGCGACTGTTTTGGCAATGGAATGGGCTACCTGAAGATACTGCAGCCAGTTGGCTCCATTTTCAACGGCTTTTTTAAATTCCCGGGGACTGAAAATGAAATCAGCAAGCTCCCGAAAGGGAGGACGAGGAATCTTCTTGGTCACCACTCCGATCTTACGTTTCCCCTCGAGTTCCCGCACCAGAGCCAGTGGCCAGCAAAGGAGATTACTTCCTTCTCCCAGATTCTTGCCCAGGAAGAGAACTCGATGAAGCATTTTCTCTTTATCTCGGGGAAGAACCTGGTCATGGTAGATTTTCACCACAAATTCACCACACCGGCTGAAATAGACATCACCCTCCCCACCGGCAAAAACCGGGCCTTCGATTTCAATGCGCCGCGGAATATCAGAAAATGGGGAAAGTGTTTCCACTCTCATCGGTACAGTGCAACCAGGGTCCGGTCGTCAAAACTCGAAGGAGCCTTGTACTCGCTGAGCCAGTGAAGAAGCCGCCGTGCTGCGGTTTCTTCATCCAAAACACGGGTGAGTTCCCGCACCAGGTCCTGCCCAAAACGATTGAGTACATCTTCTGGTGGCGTATAGAGACAATCATCGGCCACGCCATCGGTCATAAGGAAAACAGCCTCCAGAGAATCTTCCCACAGAAAAAATTGCCATCGCAGCCACTCTTCCCAGTTTTGCTGTGTCAGTACCGCCGTTTCACTCACCTCGAATTCGACCACCTCAACAAGTGGCCAACTCTCGTTTTCGGAAACAGCAAGAATCAATCCATCACCAATTTGGAACGCCACCCCCTGACGTGAAAAGGTGTTGAAAAGAACTCCAAGGAGGGTTGTGGCGAGCGCCCCTGCTTCCTCGTTTTCACGCTGAGCCGTGGCCAGAAGAAAGTCATGCGTCTTTCTCAGACCCTGGGTAATCTGTTCCAGACACTCATTTTCCGACCATGGGTTTTCCTCTTCCTGTAGATGCATCTCACGATACCAGGAAAGCGTTCCCACCCCCTCATGAGCCAGCGCTGGCACTAACTTGGCACCGTACCCCTTCCACCGCTTCTGTCCTCTTCCTTTTAGGGAATCCCCAATATGCCCTTTCGTAACCACGAGATCCCTCAGAATTTCTTCGGCAAAGAAATTAACAGCCAGCGAAGCTCCAAAACCACCGAGGCGTGCCGAACCGACCCCATCAGCCACAAGACTCAGTAGCCACTCCCCCTTGGAACGTACGAGAAAACAATCCTCCCGTTTTCGCCCTTCTCGAAGGTGCAGTTGCCCTATGGCACTTGCTCCCACGAACGAAAATCCATTGTGTTTCCCAAAGCCAGCGCTCCAGTCCGGATGAGTGGAAAAGGCCCGTGAAATCACCCGATCACCGACGATGAAACCCGTGACACCTACTCCGTCTTCAGGGAATATACTGAAGCACATCGGGAGGAACAGGCATCGGAGCCGGAGTATTTTCACCCTGGGGCTGGGATAAACTCTGACTTACCGCTTTCACCGTTTGGGAAACCCAGCGGAAAAAGGCTGCAAAAGAGGCCGAATCGGCATCCATTTTGAAGCTGGGGCCAACGGCAATTTCCCGCAGGGTTCCTTCATCAATATCCGGCCCACAACCCACCGTGATTACATTGAGCACCTTGCGTTCCCGGCGGTTCAGGAGTTCCAGACGGGGGCTCTTCCAGTCATCGGTGGGTTTCCCGTCGGTGAGGATAAAAACAAGTGGTTTCCAGTCCCCCTTTTCTCCACCCTTCACCGCTTTTTTCACGTCCCGATCCAGGGAATCAAGGAGTAGTCGCAACGCTGCGCCGAGCGGCGTATAGCCTCCGGCCTCAAGAGAGGGAATCTCGAGCTTTTCAACGGGAATCAACCCCTGGGTGACGTTTTCCACTTCTCTTCCAAAAACAATCACACTCACCCACACCGTTTCCCGAGCAAAGGTGTCTTTTTCCACTTCCCGCTTAAAAAGAGCAAGTCCCTCCTCAACCGCCTGAATGGGAGCACCCATCATACTTCCCGAAGTATCAAGAAGAAGGTAGACCGGTAACCGGCGTAACCCTTCGCCCAGTGTCACATCCATTTCCAGGCCTTCTTCCACATCCACCACCTCCATCCAAAACTCCAGGATAAACATTTTCGCCAGATTGGAGTCAACAACAAAACCACTCACCTTGACGTATCTTCTATTATAGCGTAGAATTTCTCTGCACTTTGCGAGAAAGGAAGGAGAAAGGATGAAAAACCGGTCTCACGAGATAGTCTGGTCAGGAATGTTCATCGCCCTGAGCGTGGTTTTGACCCGCTTTGCCAGCATCCGTATCCCCATCGGCGGGGTCGAAAGTATCCGCATCGGTTTCGGGACCCTACCCATCATGGTAAGCGGTATCCTCCTCGGACCATGGGTGGGAGGAACAGTTGGGGCCCTGGCAGACATCATCGGGTTCGCCATAAGCCCCATGGGGCCATATTTTCCCCATTTCACCCTAACCTCGGCGCTCTATGGACTTCTTCCAGGCCTTTTTCTTCAGCTTTTCCCTTCGCCTACACGGGAAAAAAGGGTGGTGTGGGGAATCATTATCACCCAGGTTTTCGTGGGTGGGTTGCTCACCCCGTATTTCCTGCACGCGATTTTTCACATACCCTGGCAGCTCCTTCTCTTCCCACGCCTTTTCACCGTCCCCATCCACATTGTGATCTATTCGCTTCTTTCCCTAAGCACCCTGCGAGTTCCTCTTCCGGTGACATTAGCTCGCAATGTCCAGGGGAGATCCTAACAATTCTGACAGAACGCCTTGAATTCCCGGGCGGCTTTTTCCACATCTTCCTTTCCTGAGAAAACACTCGAAGTGCCGGCGACAAAAACATTGGCGCCGGCCTGTTTCAAAAGCGGTACGGTCTTTTCCCCAATGCCCCCGTCAACCTGGATGTCAACCTGAAGGCCCATGGCATCGATCATTTCCCGCACAGCCTTCACTTTCGGTACCACTTCAGGAATAAACTTCTGCCCTACAAATCCAGGATCCACGGTCATAACAAGCACCATATCAAGATAAGGAAGGAGATACGACAAACCATGATGGGGAGTGGCAGGACTCAGGGCCACACCGACCTTTTTTCCCAAGTTTTTGACCAGCAGAACAAGCTGGTGGAGCCTCGCGGTGGTTTCCACATGGAAAGTGATGATATCGGCTCCGAGATTGGCAAAAAGCGGGATGTGGGGCTCGGGGTTTGCAACCATAAGATGGACATCGAAAGGAAGACGAGTCCGGGGGCGGAGTTTACGCATGAGATTTGTTCCCAGAGCAAAGTTCGGCACAAAAACCCCATCCATGATATCGATGTGGAG
>JABUEZ010000116.1 GCA_013314795.1 Candidatus Profundicultor aquiphilus
AAAAAATGGTATGTTGTTCATACTTTGGCAGGTAGCGAACACAAGGTTAAGGCCAATTTAGAGCGCCGTATCGTCTCCATGGGTATGCAGGATCAGATTTTTCGGGTTGTGGTACCTATGGAGGAGGCCATTGAAGTTAAGAGAGGAAAGAAAAGATTTACCAAGAAAAAAGTGTTTCCGGGTTATGTCATGGTGGAAATGGTTATGAACGATCGTTCCTGGTACGTGGTTCGCAATACCCCGGGAGTTACAGGTTTTGTTGGTTCGGGTATGAAACCTGAGCCACTGAATGAAGAAGAAGTCAAAGTGATCCTTCGCCAGACGGGTATTGAAAAAGGAAAACCACGCCTGGATATCGAGAAAGGAGAGGCGGTAAAAGTAATTTCTGGTCCTTTTCTCAATTACACGGGAACCGTGGACAGTGTTGACCAGGAAAAAGGCAAGGTTGTGGTTCTTTTATCCATATTTGGCCGGGAGACGCCAGTGGAGTTGGAGTTCTCAGATATAGAGAAACTGTAAAGAGGTGGACAGGGTATGGCAAAAAAAGTGGTGGCAATAGTGAAGCTGCAAATTCCTGGAGGGATGGCTACGCCGGCTCCTCCTGTGGGGCCTGCTTTGGGACAGCATGGAGTCAATATTATGGAGTTTTGCAAGACTTTCAACGCCCGAACGGAGAAAGACCGCGGGGTGCTCACTCCGGTAGAGATTACGATCTATGCCGATCGTTCCTTTACTTTTGTGTGCAAGACCCCTCCGGCTTCCTTTCTGATTCGGCAGGCTTTGGGCATTGAGAAGGGCTCTGGAGAACCGAATAAAACCAAGGTTGGAAAGATCACCCGTTCCAAAATCCGGGAAATCGCTGAGAAGAAGATGCCGGACCTCAACGCCAATAGTATCGAAGCAGCAATGCGAATTATCGAAGGAACTGCGCGAAGCATGGGTGTTGAAGTCGTGGAAGGGTAGAGAAGGGGGAATAAGGAATGCCTGAGAGAAGTAAGAGGTATTTGGCGCTGAAGGAAAAAATCGAAGCGGGAAAGTTATATCTTCCGGAAGAAGCGATAAAGATTTTGAAAGAAGTGGGGAATGCCCGTTTTGATGAAACGGTGGAGATGGTTTTTAATCTGGGCATTGATCCCAAACAGTCCGACCAGCAGATTCGAGGTACGGTTTCTCTTCCTCACGGGGTTGGGAAACAGGTGCGAGTCTTGGTCTTTGCTCAGGGTGAGAAGGCAAAAGAAGCTCAGGAGGCTGGTGCTGATTACGTGGGTGGAGAGGAACTGGTGGCCAAGATTCAGGAGGGCTGGGTTGATTTCGATGCAGCTGTGGCGACTCCTGACATGATGAGAGTGGTTGGTCGACTGGGTAAGATACTTGGTCCTCGGGGTCTCATGCCCAATGCTAAGACGGGAACGGTTACTTTCGACGTTGCTCAGACGGTGAAAGAAATTAAGGCAGGTCGAATTGAGATTCGTAATGATCGGTATGGAAATGTCCATTTACCCCTGGGGAAGGTTTCGTTCTCGGAGGAACAACTTCTCGATAACTTCTACGCGGCGCTTGACACGGTTGTTCGTATGAAACCTTCTGCGGCCAAGGGTCGGTATATTAAAAAACTTGTTGTATCGACAACCATGAGTCCTGGTATTCCGATTGATGTGAACGGGGCTCTGGCTCGAATGGAAAAGAGGGTGGCATAGAGATTCTTTTTTGTGCGAAGAGGAATAGGGAGCCTGAGAACCAGGGGCTATAGGCTGAAATATCCTGGGGAGGCAAGAGTTTTTGAGTAAGAAGACTCCTTTCCCAGGGGTCTTCTTTTTTATTCTGGAGAAGAAGGGAGGTTGAGGGTATTTGGAGAAATCTGACAAGACAAAAATAGTTGAAGAGACTCGGGAAAAAATCGAAAAGAGCCAAGCAGTTTTTGTGGTTGGTTACTCCGGCATACCGGTGCAGAATGTCGAACAGATTCGAAAAGGCCTTCGTAATGCTCAGAGTGAAATGAAAGTTGTTAAGAATACGCTGATGCGCTTGGCTCTTTCTCAGGCGAACATTGCTTACGACGATGAATTACTAAAGGGCCAGAATGCTTTTGTTTTTTCCTATTTTGATCCGGTTCAGACAGCGAAAGTCCTGAGTGATTTCAACAAAAAGTTTCCTCAGCTTGAAGCCAAAGGTGGATGGCTGGGTGGTAAATGCATTGGATCTCAGGAAGCGAGACGTCTGGCTGAACTTCCCTCGCGGGAAGAGCTTCTGGCTCAGCTTGTAGGAAGAGTGCAGGCGCCCATCGCGGGTCTTGTGTTTGTTTTGCAGGGTGTCTTGCGGAATCTGGTGGGAGTTTTGCGAGCGATTGAAGAGAAAAAGAGATAAAAGGGAGGAATTTCAATGACCAAGGAAGAAATTATTGAAGCAATTGAAAAGATGACTGTTCTGGAACTGGCAGAATTGGTGAAGGCTCTGGAGGAGAAATTTGGGGTCTCGGCAGCGATGCCTGTGGCTGCAGTGGCTGCACCGGCAGCGGCTCAGGCAGTGGCAGAAGAAGTGGAGGAGAAAACGGAATTCGACGTTATTCTGAAGAGCGCTGGCGCTCAGAAGCTCCAGGTTATCAAAGAAGTGCGAGCAATTACTGGTCTTGGCCTTAAAGAAGCGAAAGACCTGGTTGATAACCCGCCGAAACCAGTTAAAGAGGGCATCAGCAAGAAAGAAGCAGAAGAAATCAAAGCGAAGCTGGAAGCGGCTGGAGCTGAGGTCGAAATTAAGTAGGTATTTTCAAAAAGGGCTAACGGATCCGTTAGCCCTTTTATTTATCTTTAGTCTCTTTTTATGAATATCTCTAAAACACATCTTTGGCTCTCCCTTGTTTCTCTCATTTGGGGATTAAATTTCAGTGTTATGAAGGTGGGAGTTTTGACTTTAGGCCCACTCGCTTTTGCTTTTCTTCGTTTTGCGCTGAGTGGTGTTTTGATGTTCATTGTCCTTCTGGTTGTGGAAAAAAATCCCTGGATACCCTGGCGTGATGTCCCGTATTTCTTCTTTCTCGGTGTTTTGGGATTTGGCGCTTATCAGCCCCTCTGGAGCTATGGATTGAAGCTCAGTCTTGCTTCTCATTCGGCTTTAATCCTTTCGGTTTCTCCGGTGGTTGTTTCTCTGATAACCTTTTTGCGTAAAGAAGAATGGGTGAGGGGGGTTAACCTTATAGGTGTTTTCTTAAGTTTCCTGGGAGTTGTGTTTCTGGTGTTTCCCAAGGATGAATTTCGCTTGTCTTCCAGTATATTTTTAGGGGATTCGCTTACCCTAATTGGTGCTGTGTGCTGGGGACTCTATTCGTATTTTGGCAAGAAAGTGGTGCTGAAATACTCACCCCTCAAAAGTGGTACCTGGAGCATCCTTTTGGGGCTGGTCACCATGTTTCCCATCTGTTTTCGCGATTTTTCCCGCATTGGTGGAAACAGTTTTCGCATTACGCTTATTATGGTTCTCCTGTACGGTACAGTGCTCTCTTCTCTGGTATCGTATTTGATCTGGATGAAGGGCCTCAAAGAAATAGGGGCAGCTCGAACTTCATCGTATCAGTACCTGACTCAGGTTGTGGGTGTGATTGGTGCCTGGGTGATTTTTCGCGAACCATTGCACTGGCAACTCTTCCTGGGAATGTTTCTGGTAAGCCTGGGCCTGTGGTTATCTCAGCGCAGACCTTCTTTGCTGTAACGCAATTTATTTCAACAATGTACCTCTGATCTTTTTTGCCATCTCTGCACATCCCCATAAAGAGCAATTCTCTCTCAGTTCTATCTGAAAATCGGCGAAAACCTTTCTTTTGTATTCGACCAGAGCTGAACTTGCACCACCCGTGAGAACCATTGTTGAGTAAAGTTTTGTCCTTTTAGCCATCATACTAAGTGTTTTTTGCATTCTTCCAGTGATGCCTTTCACCAGGGCTTGAAGACATTCTTCTCTGGTGGTATCCAAAGTAAGCTGTGAAAAGGAAGCTTTTTTCTGTTTCAAGCTTGTCCTATCTCCTGCAAGGTAAGGAATAAATCTTGCGCGGCACCGTCCCTCGTCTTCCAAGACTTTTTTCAGGTAAGCGTTATGAAATTCCTCTGGTGACATTTCTCTGCAGAACTGGGTACGGAACCACTCAAAGGCGAATCCACCAATTACGATGTCATACATGAGCCATAAATCCGGGAAGGGATGAGTTCGCAGGTAGTATCGTTCATCAGGCATGGGTTTGTCCAGGCATATGGTAATGATTTCAGAACTTCCAGAAATATTTAACACCCTCCCATTTTCGAGGAGTCCAGCACCCACTGCTGCTGCTGAGGTATCGTTGGACCCCATAAGAACAGGAACACCCGAGGAGATGCCGGTAACTTTGGATGCTTCCTGAGTGATTTTCCCAGCAACTTCCAGAGATGAAATAACTGGAGGGAGCTTTTGAACCGGGATTTCAAATTCTTGGGCGATTTCCTTACACCAGCCACGACGTGTGGTAGTGTGGTAAAGACCGGTTATGGAAGCATTGGTAGGGTCAATGGTCCAGTTATTCGTTAACCTTTTTAGGAGAAAGGTGTTCATATGGCCAAACATAAAGGTTTTTCGGAAAATATCGGCTCTGTTTTCCTGGAGCCAGAGAATGCTGGTTAAAGATATTCCTCCTGGATAGGGGATGTTTCCAGTGATTTTGAGGAAGTTTTCTTTACCTACTAATCGAACAGCCTTTCTGGCCTGTTTGGCACTTCGTCGGTCCCAGTGGATGATGGCAGGGAAAAGGGGATTACCTTCCTTATCCATGGCAATGAGTGCGGGGCTGAAGACGCAGGGGACGATTAAACTCACGTTCTCAAGATAATCGTCGTTTTTCAATTCTTTTAGCACGTAAAGGAGAGCCTGCCATATCTTCTCGGGATCAATTTGTACATTTAACCCTTCTGCTTCGTAAGCATACTCTACTTTTTTCTGGGTTACCACAGTAAAGCTTTGATCAAATAACGCCGCTTTCAGAGAAGAAGTTCCCACGTCTAAAACTAAAGTATATTCTTTTTTCATAAATCACCCCTGTATAATTTTTATTTTGATCTCCTTTCTCTCCTTTTTGCGGGCCATTCCTGGGCCAGTTTTTATCTATAATCGTTTTCCCCTCCATCCGGTAAGAGGAATTTTTGTTGAAAATAACATGAAATTTATTTCGATTTTGATTATAGAGAGTGGCATTATGGATGTCAACGGAAATACAGCCTTTGGTTGTAAAATGCCAGTGTACCTTAGGCGATGAGTTTGACTGGGCTGCATAAGCATCCCAGAGTCGTTTTTCAGGGGATTGGTACATATTGCAGGAAAAAGAAAGGAATCAGTTTAAAATTCTTTTGGCAATTTTTTCAATGTTGGTCATAAATAGGTTGACAGAATTGGGGACATCTTCTATGATTATTTTTGAAAATAATTTTATGATATTTTTTCCATTCAAGAAAAAAGTTTAAGTTAATGCTTCCAGAGTTGAGGGGATTTTGTTTCTGAGTCTCTGGTGCTCAAGAGGGAAGTTGGGGTGCAAAGGTCATAAGTATGTCATAACTGGTATAATAATATATAATATATAATGTGCTAACAGGTTCTTAGGGAATGATGTCAATGAAAGGAGGTGAAAAGTTCATAAAAAAGAAGTAAGTTGGACAACAGAATGGTAGGTCGGTTGTGCGGTTTTTCAAAAGATTAAGGAATCGAAGGAGGAGGGTAGAATGAGGCGATTCCGGTTGGTACTGGTTTTGGTGAGTTTACTGTGTTTTGGATTGGTAGCGGAAGGATGGGGGTTAGATTACGCTGCATTCATGCAAGAAGCTCAGAAGACAGGCATTACCATCGAAGAAGCTAATGGAGTGGTTGCCTGGACAGGTCCGTATGGTGGAAAAATAAAACCAAACGGTCCTTTGGCGGGGAAAAAGATCGGTCTTGTAGTGGGATGCGACTTCAGCGATTGGCAAGCCTACTATTTTGCAGATTACATCGGAGAGTTTGGAGGAACCCCCCAGTTCATTATGGACAATAACCATCTGTGGAAGGTTTCTCGACACCTGTTTGGTTCAGGTGGCCCTGTAGAACCAACCGGCAGATGGGGTCTCACCTGCAGTGCTGGCTTCGATGGACTTGGTCTGAACGGCAACAGGTTGCTTCCTCCGGCAGTAATGCAGCCGGGTAAAGGCTATGCGGAAAAGTTCCCAGTAGCAAATCCAGCCGATTACGATGCGATCATCATTCTGGGTGGTTGGTCTGGAGATATCATGTACGCCGATGATGTAGCCATTAACTTTATAAAGGCTGTTGTCGACAGAGGAGTTCCCGTAGCAGCAATTGGTGAGGGTATTTTGCCATTAATCAAGCTGAAGGTCGTCAATGGGAAAAACGTTACTGGAAATAAAATTGTTGACTATATGTTGAAGGAAGTTGCCAACTACCAGAGTGAGTCTGTGGTGGTTGATGGAAACCTTATCACTGGTAGAGATACGGCTGATGCTCCGGCTGTCCTGCGGGCTCTTTGCAAAATTTTCGATCCCAACTTCCAGGATGTGCATAAGGGTATCCTCAAAGGGAAGAAAGTCATGGCCATGATTGCTGATGACTTTGAAGACATTGAGCTTTGTAGCCCTGTGCTTGAGTTCATGTATCG
>JABUEZ010000117.1 GCA_013314795.1 Candidatus Profundicultor aquiphilus
TAAACCCTCGCCGGGTGGTAATGACAATGGGAGTGGTGTAGCTGCAGTTCTGGAACTTGCTCGAGTGCTCAGGGACAGAAAAGTTCCCTTCTGGGTGGTTTTCACTGGGGCCGAAGAATCAGGCACCTGGGGTGCGCTGCGTTTTCTCAAGAAATATGGTTCAATTTTGAAAGGAAAACCAGTGCTGAACATCGATAATGTTGGCATTGGTGCATTAACTGTGGCAACAAAGGAAGGGATGTGGAAAGTGTACGATGCGACGCCAAATCTGGTGGAAAATTTTCGCGCTTTACGAGAACCTGCACTCTTTTTTCGGCCGTACCTGGGACTTTCCACCGATGCCACACCACTTTTAGCTCGGGGGTTTGAAGCACTGACTATTATCGCGCTGGGTGAGAACGGTCTCCCTGTCAACTGGCACTGGCATACGGATACCGTTGACGCTGTGGAAGAGAAAAATCTGGTAAAGGTGGTACAGATTGTGACGCGCTGGGTGGAAGGGCGATATGGCCATACTTCATAGTGTGGAGTTGGTGCTGGCTATCCAGCGGATTTCCAACCCTTTCCTGGATATCCTTTTTCGGGGGGCATCATTTCTGGGGAGCGAATTTTTCTATTTCGCGGTGCTGGTCTTTCTTTACTGGGGAAAGCATCGGCGTTTGGCCTTTTATTTAGCGTTTTTGGTGCTACTTTCGCTGTACTTGAATTTTCTCCTGAAAGACTTTTTCCGGATTCCTCGGCCTCAGGGAGAAGGATTGCGTATCCTGGAGCAGCCAGAGGATTTCTCTTTTCCCAGCGGTCATGCTCAGTCAGTGACCACATTCTGGTTTTTTCTGGCCTTTATGATGTGCAAACCCTGGCTGTATTTCCTGGCAGGGTCTCTTACGATGCTTGTTTCTCTCTCCCGACTCTATCTTGGAGTTCATTTTCTTCAGGACGTCCTGGTGGGAAATTTTTTGGGGATTGCTCTGGCTTTTCTCGGGTTCCGTTGTCTACGGCTCTTCTCCCGATGGAAGTTTTCTTCTCTGCATACATTACCTGTGCTGTTTTTGGTTAGCCTCCTTCTTTTCTTTTGCGCTCCTTCTCCTTTGGGGGTGAAGGTGGCGGGATCACTGAGTGGCGTTCTTTTTGGCTACTGGTTTACCGGTTTTGTAGGGATTCCGGAGAGCTCTTTTTCAAAAAGAGACTGGTTGGTGGGGGTTTTGTTCCTTCTCCTTATCTATTTGGGAGGGAAAATTCTTCCCTTTTCGGGCCATTGGTGGCTTTTTGGACGTTACTTTGTCCTCAATTTCTTTGCCACTTTTGGTTTTCCTTTTCTGGTTACCAGGTGGTCACCGTCGAAGAAGTGCACACTGTATCGGTCATAAATTTCACTTTGAGGAATGTGACTTTTTAGACCTGTCCTCGACTTAAGAAGGTTCTTTCGGATTCTCACAGGGATTTGATATCATTTATAGGAGTTGTTGGAAAATCTTTCCAGGACCTTTTGGGAATATAAAGATTTCTAATTTTAGTTAGGAGGCCAAAGACATGGACGAAATGAGCCTGGAACAGCAGTTAGACTCATTCTCCCTGGAGGAACGGAAATCGGCCTTTCTTGCGCTCGTTGAAAAGGCGAAACAGGGTGAAGTTGTTTTCCCGGAACCGTTGCCACTCGTGAATCTTCATTTTCATACCTTTTTTTCTTTCAATGCCTGTGGTTATTCACCCCTTCGTATTCTCTGGCTGGCAAAAAAACGGGGTTTGCGAATGGCCGGGAGCGTCGACTTTGACGTTCTGCATGCGCTTCCTGAGTTTTTGTGGGGTGGCCTTACGATTCACCTTGCGGTGAGTTCGGGTTTGGAGACCAGAATTTTTCTTCCTGAGTTTCGAGATAAGGAATTAAGTTCTCCCAATGAACCGGGAGTTGCCTACTATATGGGGAATGGTTTCACTCGTTTGCCTGAGAGAAATTCTCGGGCTGAGGCGATTCTTGCCAAGCTCTATCAGATTGCCCAGGCGCGGAATCGCAAGGTGCTGGAGAAGATTAATGCCTATCTTGCTCCGGTAGAGGTTGACTATGAACGGGAGGTTCTTCCGCTCACCCCTTCCCAGAATCCCACCGAACGCCATCTGGTGGTAGCGCTCGCAACGAAGGCCGAGAAACTCATTCCCGACCTTGAGGAGCGGGTGCGATTCTGGAGCGAGAAACTGGAAGAGCGACCGGAGAAGGTGAAGACACTTTTTTCGGATCGAGCTTCTTTCTATGACCTGATACGGATGAAACTGATGAAGTTCGGTGGGGTAGGATATGTCAAGCAGGATGCCGGAGATTTTCCCACTTTACAGGAAGTGAACGAAATGATTTGGGAACTCCACGCCATTCCCTCGTTTTCCTGGTTGTATGGCTTAAGCAGTGGTGAACAGGATACCGCTCGGCTCTTTGATTTCTGTCTCGATGAGGGCGTGGAAACCATCTTTTTTGTGCCGGACCGCAACTGGAATGTGCCAAAGGAAGAGGAACGGCGGGTCAAGGTGGAAAAGATGTACAGAATGGTTGAAGAAGCGAAGAAGCGACATATGCCCATTTTTGTGGGTACAGAACTCAACCGCTACGGTCAAAAGTTTGTGGACGATTTCGATTCACCCTATCTTGCGCCCCTTGCTCCGTACTTTTTGTGGAGTGCTTCGCTACTCTGGGGTCATGTGGTCATGGAGCTCCAAAGTCAGAGGGGGTATTCGAGTTCCTGGGCCAGGAAACACCTTCCGGACCGCCGGGTTCGCAATGAATTTTTTGCCCGTCTGGGAGAAAAAACGCCCCCGGTAAAAGAAATCATCGATGCGATCAGCCAGAAGTCAACAGAAGCATTAGTGGCAGAATTTGGTGGGTAACAATGATCCTTGTGGTAACGCCAAACCCATGCCTTGACCGAACTCTTTTTGTAAAAGAACACAGAGGTGGTGGAAGAATAGAGGTGGAAAAGGTCCAGGAAGTCGCCGGCGGCAAGGGGTCGAATGTCTGTCGGGTGCTTCGGGAGTTAGGAAATAAGGCGGTTCACCTCCTTTTCCTGGGAGGGTATGTGGGAGAACGAGTTTTCGCCCTTCTTGAACAAGATGGGATCGAAAGTGTACCGGTGTGGACAGAGGCGCCGACGAGAGTGGTGACCACGGTGGTGGACCGGGAATGGCGTCAGGTGGTGTACTTTGAACCGCCACCGGTGATCCAGGAAAGCGAAGAAGCAATGTTTCTTGCTCAATTTCAGGAACTTGGCGCAAAGGCGACCATGGTTCTTCTCTGTGGGAGTATTCCACCTTCGCTGCCTTATTTCTATGAAAAGGTTCTCACGCAGAGTCAGGATAAATTGGTTATCATCGATGGAAGGGGGCCATTTTTGCGAACGCTTTCTCGCTATCCTTTTGGGTTGAAGATGAACCGAGAAGAAGCAGAACTTACCTGGGGAAAGCCGTTACAAAGCGAGAATGACTGGCAGCAATTTTTTCACTTCTTTTTTGACCGTGGTGTGGAAGTTTTTATCCTTACTCTGGGTCGGAAAGGTGCCCTTCTTGGGACTCCCGAAAGCTTCTATGGGGTCGTTGCACCACAGGTAGAAGTCGTAAATCCGGTTGGGTCAGGTGATGCGTTTCTGGCTGCTTTTACGCACGTCTTTTATAACACGTCATCTCTTGAAAATGCCCTGCGATGGGCGGTTGCAGCCGGTACCTGCAATGCCATGGTCTGGGAAGCGGGAAGGATAGAGAAAACCCAGGTTGAAATACTTCAGAACGTGGTGGACCTGCGAAAAGGGAGATCCTGGAAAGAATTTAAAGAGTTATTGGAATAATGGTTACCCTGACGAAGGAGGGAAACATGGAAGGTATTCTCTTTGAGGATCGGGAAGGTAACATCGTTTTTGCCAATGCCCAAGCTTTAGCGGTTCTGGGGATTGAAGAGAGTGTGATGACAAGAGGGAGATTGGAGTTTTCCTCTGAACACCCCTTTCCCCGTTTTCTAAAAACTCAGGAAGGGTATCAGACCCGAACCGGTGGTCGGTGGCAATGGGGAGAAACGGAAGTCACCATGATCCCGGTTATGGTGGGGAAGGATTATTTGGGGAGCATAATCACTCTCCGGGAAACTCCGGATGCATGTTTTATCCGCCTGAAGGATCTCTCGAACTTCATTTTTACAGTCTGGTCTCTGGGGCTTAAGGGAAAGTTTTCTTGGGAACAAGAAGGAAAAGAACTTTTAAAATATACGGTTTTGGCATTTGATCTTGAATGGAGTGCGGTGTTTCTTTTTTCTGAGGAAGATACTCTTTATGAGGTAGCAGAATGGTCTCCGCTAAAAGAGTGGTTTTCTGAGGAAAAGGTGGTGTTCAGAGAATGCTTTTGGTTACGGGAACAAATCAAAAAAGCAAGGCCTCTCTTTTTTCCGGTTTTTGCGGATTTTCCCCGGGAGGCGCAAGAAGAAAGGGCTTTTTTTGAAAGGCATTTGGTTCGCTCTCTGGTTCTGGTTCCCCTTGTGGTGAATGGAGATCCTCTGGGAGTTATGGTTGGGGCCACTGTTACCAGGGAGAAGGAGTGGGGAGAAAAGGAAAAACGAAACCTTGAATTTTTAGGCTGGCTTCTGGCTCACATTGGAAGAACTTCCCAGGTGGCGACAGAGTTAAACCAGGCACAGGAGTTTTTGCATATCATCCTTAACGAGACTCCTGATGTCATTTGCTTGAAGGATTGGAAAAGCCGTTTTGTGTGGACCAGCCGTTTTCACCTGCAGGTGATGGGTGTGGCTCATCTGGAAGATGTTGTGGGTAAAACTGATTTTGATTTTTTCCCTCCTGAAGAAGCACGAATATTCTTTCAGGACGAACAGCGGGTGATGGAAACTGGTGAACCCCTGGTCAATAAACTTGAGCAGGCCCATTTTGCCGACGGACGTCTTCACTGGATGATGACCACCAAGATTCCGGTGCGAAACGAAAGAGGGGAAATTGTTGGAGTACTGGCGATTGCTCGCGATGTGACTCAGCTCAAGGAGGTAGAAGAAAAATTATCCTGGGAAAAAAATCTTTTTCTTTCCATCATCAATACCATCCCTGATCATGTTTATGTCAAGGATCGAGAGCACCGTTTCCTCCTGGTAAACACGGCTGATGCAAGACACCATGGTTTTGCATCTCCTCAGGAGATGGTTGGTAAAACTGATTTCGACCTTCACCCCCCGGAGCTGGCCTGGAGCTACTGGGAAGAAGAAGAAGAGAGGATGCTCACTACTGGCGAGACAATTCTCAACGATGAACGTCGGGTGAATGATTTTTCGACCGGAGAAAAGCGGAAAATCTGGATTTCTACTAATAAAGCTCCACTTTATGATGATAAGGGAAAGATTGTTGGTATGGTCGGCATTAACCGAAATATCACCGAGCGGAAGGAAATGGAAGAAGCACTTAAGGAGTCTGAGCGGGAGAAGGTTTTAATTCTCAACGCTCTTCAGGACCAGGTGACCTACTATGATCCAGATTTCCGAATAATCTGGGTAAACCAGGCGGTGCTTGAGAACTTTGGATTTTCTCCTCATGCGATTATTGGGAAGCGCTGCTACGAGGTGATTGAAAATAGGAACGCTCCTTGTCCCGGGTGCGCAGTAGCCAGGGCCTTCAAGAGTGGAAGACCTGAAGAAGGAGAGGTTATCGCACGGAACGGTACCATATGGCACCAGAAAGCGTACCCTATCCTAGACGAAAATGGCAAGGTGTTTCGGGTGGTAGAGGTCTCCATGAATATCACCGAGCGGAAGAAAGCCGAAGAGAAGATTCGTTATCTCAGCTTTCACGATACGTTAACCGGACTTTATAACCGGCTCTTCTTCCAGGAGGAGTTGAGAAGGCTCGATGTTTCGAGACAACTTCCCTTAAGTATCATCATGGGAGACGTAAATAACCTCAAGCTGGTCAATGATGCCTTTGGGCATGAAGCTGGAGATGAGCTTTTGAGGAAAATCGCCCTGGTTCTTTTGCGTTCCTGCCGGAAGGAGGATATCGTCGCTCGGTGGGGAGGTGATGAATTTTTGATTTTGCTTCCCAAAACTTCTTCTGAAGTTGCTCGAGAGATCATAGAACGGATTCGGAGGTTATGTCAGGAAGAATCGGAAAGAATTGGCGGAAATATCCCTCTCAGTATTTCGCTGGGGTGCGCGACGAAGGAAAAGAAAGAAGAAGCCATCCAGGACATCATCAACGAAGCTGAGTCCCGCATGTATCGCAATAAATTGGTGGAAAGCCGGAGTGCCCGCTCGGTACTCATTGTTTCGCTGGAACGGTCTCTCTGGGAAATCTCAGAGGAAACCGAAGTTCATTCCCAGCGTTTAAAGGACATAGCCCTCAGGATGGGGGCCATGCTTGGTCTTTCGACTACCGAGCTCGATGCTCTGGAGCTTTTAGCTCGTTTACACGATCTTGGGAAGTTAGGAGTGGCTCGTTCGATTTTGACGAAGCCCGGTCCGTTGGATGAGAAGGAATGGGAAGAGATAAAAAGACACCCCGATATCGGTTACCGGATTGCCCAGGTTTCACCGGAGCTCCTTCCTGTAGCTGAGGGGATTCTTACGCACCATGAACGTTTTGACGGGAGTGGATACCCTCAGGGTTTAAAAGGCGAAGAAATTCCCCTC
>JABUEZ010000118.1 GCA_013314795.1 Candidatus Profundicultor aquiphilus
ACGAGCAGATACCCTTTCAAGAAGTGATGTACAAACTGAAAAAAGCCCTGGGAACAAAGAATGACTTAGTTCTGTGGCCAGGAGATAAAAACACCACCTTAGAAAAAGTGACGGTTGGTTGCTTTCCGCCGGGAGAGACACTCCTTGTGCCCATTATGGGGGAAGACGGCGACCAGTGGGCGAGCGTTGCTGAACATGCAGGGTTTGAGGTCATTCGCCTGGGTAGCGAATGGGGAGAAACAATAAGAGGAGAAGACCTCGAACTCCTTTTGAGAAATATGAATGAAAAAAGCGTCAAGGGAATTCTTCTGACTGCCCATGAAACCTCGACGGGAGTCGTGGTAGATGTTGAACCGATCGCGAAAAAGTGTCGAGAAAAAGGAATCGCGTGTATTGTTTCAGCCTGGGACATCCTGGGAGCAATAGGACTGGCCATGGACGACTGGAATGTGGATTTGTTGGTAACGGAGGTACTCGAAGAGGTGTGCCTGGTAAGTGCAGGCCCAAAAGCCTGGAGATGTTTGCAGAAGATCGACGACTTGAAGCGTTCTCCAGGTGAGCAAAACCGTTCCAAAGATCAATTATCGCTCCGACTCCTTGATTCGATCGGAAGGATACTCGAAGTAAATCTTCCTAAAGAATATGAGAAGATCAAAAAAACTATCCGGGCAGGAATACAAACCATGGGGTTGGAACTTCTGGTTAAAGGAGACGAAATTGCTTCGCCGGTTTTTACCACGGTTCGCCTTCCCGGGGGTGTAGATGTTGACCGGGTGCTTGATGGAATCGCTGAACAAGGCGTTGGAGGTGTGAGTCGATTGAAACGAAAGGAAAATCAGATTATCCGTGTCGACCACCGGGAATGCCGAAATCTGGAACTCATCTTGTCCCTGTGTCGGGCGCTGGGGATAGCGGTATCAAATCAGGGGATCCCTCTCCAGATTCAAGAGGGAATAAATAGAGCCCAGGAGGTGTATTACAGTGAATAAGGAGGAAATTCGTATTCTGTGTGCCCACGGTGTGCCAGAGGATATGGTGAAGCGATTCACTGAAGAAATTGGTCCGGTCGAAGTCCTTCCTTCCGATGATGAAGCGGATATCATTCGTGCCATCCAGGATAAACACGTCTTTGTAGTCCGTTCCAAACCCAAAGTTACTGCAAACGTGGTGATGAACGCCCCTAACCTTAAGGTGGTGGCTCGCCCTGGAGTGGGAACGGACAATATCGATAAAAAAGCCTGCGAAGCGCGAGGCGTTCAGGTTATCAATTCCCCGGAAGCGTCGGCGTCGAGTGTGGCGGAACTCACGGTGGGTTTAGCGATTGCGTTACTACGGCATGTTTATCCTTCCTGCTACCTTTTAAAGGAAGGACAGTGGGCAAAAAATAAATACACCGGTAAAACCGTGGAGGGAAAAACCTGGGGAATCATCGGTTTTGGAGGCATTGGCCGGAGAGTGGCTGAAATCGTCAAGGCTCTGCACGCAGAAGTGATCGCCTATGACCCCTATGTGAAGGACGAAGAATTCACCGGTAAAGGCGTCAAAAGAGCCATGCGCCTGGATGAATTGCTGGAGAAGAGCGATATCATTTCACTCCACGTGGTGCTGAACAAAGACACTGAAGGGCTGATTTCCGAAGAGGCCATCCAGAAGATGAAAAAGGGAGCCTACCTCATCAACACTTCTCGAGGGAAAGTGGTCAACCAGGAAGCGTTGTTGCGGGCACTTGATGAAGGACACCTGGCAGGAGCAGCGCTTGATGTCTACGATACTGAACCGCCGACTGATGTAAGCTGCCTGCGGAAAGAGAACTTGATCTGCACACCCCACATCGGAGGAAGCACCGAAGAGGCTTTTGTGAATGCCACCGAGATTTTGATCAACAAATTGAAGGCCATTTTTCGGCTTGGAGAGGGAGTGCCAATCGGGTATTAGGAGGAATTATGAAACCATTTGAAATCCTTGACCATACCGCCGATGTAGGCCTTGTAGCCTGGGGAGAAACGCTCGAAGCGCTCTTTGCCAATGCTGCCATGGGAATGTTTTCTCTCATCAGCGAGTTAAAAAATGTGGAATGTCACACCACGGTAACCGTCGAAGTCAAGGGGAACGACTACGAAGACCTTCTGGTGACCTGGCTCAATGAGTTGCTGTATCTTTTCGAAGCTGAAGGGTACCTCCTTAAGTGCTTTGAAATCGAAGAATTGGGGCAGTACTATCTGAGAGCAAGGGTTTCTGGAGAACCGGTTGACCAGGAGCGACATACCATCCAGCGGGTGGTCAAGGCCTGTACCTACTATGAGGTCAAAGTCGAGGAGGTTCACCCTCAGCTTTTCCGAGCCCAGGTTTATTTTGATATCTGATCGGTTTGGGAGGATGAAGAAATATGGCTGAGGTATGGAGCGGACCGTTACGGAAACTCGACAACTGGCGCTGGGTCATTCCCCGGGAGTACAAAAAGGGAATGCTGGTCGAGGGAATCATCTATGCCAGCGAGCGGATGACCCAGTCCATTCGGAAAGACCAGGCCCCGGAGCAGGTGGCCAATGTGGCGTGTTTACCTGGCATCGTGGGGCGGTCAATGGCTATGCCCGATATTCACTGGGGTTATGGTTTTCCCATCGGGGGCGTGGCTGCAACGGATATTGAGGCAGGAGGGGTGATTTCCCCGGGAGGCGTGGGTTTTGACATCAACTGCGGAGTGCGGCTGATCAAAACCAATCTCACCGAAGAGGAAGTAAAGCCCCATCTTGAGAAGCTTCTCCCGGTTCTCTTCCGGAACATTCCCTCCGGAGTGGGTTCGGAAGGGAGGATTTCCTTCAGTGTGAGTGACCTCAAAAAAGCGATGCGGGAGGGAGCTCGGTTCATGATCAAAAGGGGATTTGGGTTCCCCGAAGACGAAGAGTATATCGAAGAGCGGGGTGCCATGGAGGGAGCCGACCCGGAAGTGGTGAGTGCCAAAGCCATGGAGCGAGGGAAGGGGCAGCTCGGGACTCTCGGTTCTGGAAACCATTTCCTGGAAATCGAAGTGGTCGAGAGGGTTTTTCGGCCTGATATCGCCGAAATCTTTGGTCTTTTCTCGGGACAGGTGCTCATCATGGTTCATACCGGTTCCCGGGGGTTTGGACACCAGGTCTGCACCGATGCCTTGCAAACTATGCAGAACGCTATGAACCGCTACGGCATCAAGGTCCCCGATCGACAACTTGCCTGTGCCCCATTCCAATCCCCCGAAGGACAGGAGTATTTTGCCGCCATGGCCTGCGCGGCCAACTTTGCCTGGGCCAACCGACAGCTTATTACTCACTGGGTACGAGAATCTTTTGAGGAGGTATTCAAAAAATCGGCCCGGGATCTGGGAATTGAAGTCCTCTATGATGTAGCCCATAACATTGCCAAGGTGGAAGAACACGAAGTGGAAGGGAAAAAGAAAAAGCTCTGTGTACACCGCAAGGGTGCGACGAGAGCCTTCGGCGCAAAGCGTCCGGAAGTCCCCGGACGCTACCGCAGCGTGGGACAACCCGTGCTCATTCCAGGGGACATGGGAACCGGCTCGTATGTGCTTTTGGGAACGGAACTCGCCATGCAGGAAACTTTTGGCTCCACCTGCCATGGAGCAGGACGGGTAATGAGTCGCTCGGAAGCCGACCGCACCTCCCGGGGAAGAAACATTACCGAAGAACTCAAAGAGAAAGGGGTCCTGGTCATGGCAGAGAGCAAAGCCACCTTGCGGGAGGAAATCCCCGAAGCATATAAAGACGTGAACGACGTGGTACAGGTGGTGGAAGAGGCGGGAATCTCCAAAAGGGTGGTCTATGCCAGGCCTTTAGCAGTCATGAAAGGGTAAAGGAGTCTAAACTAAATTATTGCAGGAGGAAAATCATGCTTGACTGGAAATGGGTTCGAGAAAATAAAGACAGGGTCAAAGAAGCTCTGCAAAAAAGAAATATGGATGAAAATTTTCTCGAGGAACTGTTTGGGATTGACGAAAACCGGCGCGCTTTGCAAAAAGAAGTCGACGAGCTGAAAAGTCGAAAAAATCAGCTTTCCAAGAATGTGGGGATGTGGAAAAAAGAGGGCAAAGACATTCAGTCCCTCCTTGAAGAAATCGAGGACATATCCGAAAAAATCGAAACTCTGGATGAAAAACTGAAAGAGGCAGAAAAAATCTGGGAGGAGAAGCTCCTCTTTTTGCCCAACATTCCTCATCATACTGTCCCGGTGGGTAAAAGTGAAGAAGATAACCCAGAGATCCGGCGGTGGGGAACACCACGGCAATTTGACTTTTCACCCCGTGCGCATTTTGAAATTGGGGAAGAACTGGGAATCCTCGACTTTGAACGGGGAGCTAAAATCGCTTCCTCACGATTTACGGTCCTCAAAAGGGCCGGGGCGCTTCTTGAACGAGCCCTTATCAATTTTATGCTCGACCTTCACACCCGGGAACACCATTACACCGAAGTCTTTACCCCGTTTCTCGTCAACACCAGAACCATGACCGGAACCGGACAACTTCCTAAATTCTACGATGACCTCTACCACTGCCAGGACGATTTACACCTGATTCCCACCGCCGAAGTCCCGGTCACCAATCTCCATGCCGGAGAAATCCTCTCTGAAGAAGACCTTCCTCTTTACTATGTCGCCTACAGTGCTTGCTTTAGGAGAGAAGCCGGTTCCTACGGCAAAGACGTGCGGGGGCTCATCCGTCAGCACCAGTTCAACAAAGTTGAACTGGTGAAATTTGCCCATCCCGAGCGCTCTTATGAGGAACTGGAAACCCTGGTCCATGATGCCGAGCGGGTCCTGCAGCTCCTCGGACTTCCCTACCGGGTGGTGGCACTCTGCACCGCAGATCTTGGTTTTTCGGCGGCCAAAACCTACGATATCGAAGTCTGGATTCCCTCCCAGGGACGATATCGGGAAATCTCTTCCTGCAGTAATTTTGAAGATTTCCAGGCCCGAAGGGCGAACATCCGTTTTCGTACCGCCGGAGGAAAAATCGCCTATGTCCATACCCTCAATGGCTCAGGTCTGGCGGTGGGAAGGACGCTGGTGGCCATTCTTGAAAATTACCAGGAAAAAGACGGCACAGTGGTGATTCCCGAAGCGTTGCGCCCCTATATGCATGGGTTAGATCGGATCATTCCCTCAATTGAGGTGCGGTGATGGAAAGAAAAGGTGTGGGCATCGTTGGTTTTGGTTTCATTGGTCGGATTCATGCTCTGGCCCTTTCTGTGTTACCCTACGCCTTTCGTGAGCTCCCCTTCCTTCCCGAAATCCGGGGAATTTGCACCTCACGTCCAGAAACAGCCCAAAAGGTGCAGGAAGAAACCGGCATTGAAGCAACCGCTTCACTTGATGAACTCTTAGATAGGAAAGATATCCAAATGATAGTGGTGGCGCTTCCCAACGCCGGACACAAACTCGTGGTGGAAAAGGCCGCCCGTGCCGGAAAGGCGATCTATTGTGATAAACCTCTTGCTCTCAATCTCGAAGAAGCACTCGCCATGGAAAAAGTGGTCAAGGAGACTCGAGTTCCTTTTGGAATGGCCTTTCAGAACCGTTTTGTTCCTGCCATAGAGAAAGCTAAGGAACTCCTTGCCGAAGGGAAAATCGGCCGGATTTTCCGGGCGCGATTTTTGTATCTCCATTCCGGGTATGTGGACCCGGCACGCCCGATGAGCTGGCGGCTTAAAAAGGACCTTTCCGGCGGCGGCGCCCTGTGGGACCTGGGGTCGCACCTGGTGGATTTAGTGCGTTTTCTCCTTGGAGAACCAGAAATCGTATCCGCCCGAGGACGAACACTTATCACCGAAAGGCCGGTTGCTCCAGGTTCAAAGGAGAAAGAACCGGTCGAAGTCGATGACTGGTCGCTCATCCATTTTACCCTCCCCGATGGGGCAGAAGGAACCATAGAAAGTAGCCGTTTCGCCACCGGAAGCTGCGACGAAATCCGGATTGAAATCGAGGGAAGCAAAGGCGCCCTCCGCTACAACTCCATGCAACCGAATTTCCTGGCGTTCTACGATCTTACCGACCCTGCTCTACCGGTAGGGGGTCTGCGAGGCTTTAAGGAGATCGAAACCGTGGCGCAATTCCCTCACCCGTATGCCCTTCCGGGAAAATTCGCCTTTGGCTGGATCAACGCCCATGTGGCCTGCATGCACGATTTTATTCTGCGGTGGGGCGGTCAGGAAAGTAAAGGAGCAACCATCGAAGACGGAGTCAAAGTCCAGGCATTTTTAGAAGAAGCATACCGGGTAATGGGGTGGAAATAACCGCGTGGCCCCCTTATCCAGAAACCCTCGGGAGGCTAACCAGGAAACGTTCAAGGTCCAGCCGGAACGTTTCCTTGAGTTTTTGAGCATCGTCAAGAACTATGGCGATTTTCCGTTTATCCAGCTCATACCCATAGGCGTGCCGGAAAAAATGTCTGAAGCTTTTTAAGTTATTGAGGAGCTTAAAACTTTCCTCAGAAATCAGAGCCGGCCGAATCCCTTCGATGAAAAGCGTCATTCTCTTGAGCAGTTCTGTATGGTACTTCCTTTGGTCATCGATAGTGTTTTCAAAAAAACCGGCTACAATTCTGAAAAGGTCTTCATAAGCACAGTAAAGGTTATGAAGTTGATAAGCAAGGCTCTCC
>JABUEZ010000119.1 GCA_013314795.1 Candidatus Profundicultor aquiphilus
TGATTCCAGGCCCAGAAGAGGACGTCATCACCCGTATCCCGGTGGCACTGGCCCCATACACCATGTTGATCGCAGCCACTTCGGTTTCGGCCTGCAAGAAAACTCCTCCCACCTGGGGAAGACGCAAAGAAAGATATTCACTGATTTCCGTCTGAGGGGTAATGGGGTACCCGAAGTACATCCGGCATCCGGCCTTTATGGCCGCTTCTGCCAGGGCTTCGTTTCCCTTCATAAGAATTTTTTCCAAACCAGTTCACCCCCTGTATACCGTAATGGCAACGTCTGGACAGACCTGGGCGCAGAAACCACAGCCAATACACTCTTCCTTTCTCACCACACAGGCGGGATAATATCCTCGGGAATTGAAATGTTCAGCAATGGCCAGTACTTTCTTGGGACAAATCCGCACGCATAGCCCGCAACCCTTACAGAATTCTTCGTCTATCACGACCATCCCTTTCACCGCTTCTTTCATGCTCATTCCTCCCAGGGTAAATACAGAAATCTCTGAATGGCCACTACAGCGTCCTCAAAGCCCTCCCATCGATGGTCGGTGAATACAATTTCTTCCCAGACAGTGGCAAAAAAAAGGGGCAAAGAAAGGAGGTGCGAAAGCTCTTTTACCCTTTGCCAGCTTTTCCAGAGAACGGCCCAGTCAGTCAGTTCCATAAGATGGGTGTTGGCAATGAGGGAGTGAAACCGAAGGCCAAACATTTCCTCCGTTTTGGCCGCAAAAGCACAGTAATCCCTTTCCTCTTCAAAAAAGGGACGCGAAAAGTTCACCACCAGGCTCAGATGCCACTTCTTTCTGGTTAGAATTGGTCTTATAACCTGAAATATTCTCATGCCCCGATGGTCACCCCCCAGGTCTACAATTGCCTGATTCCCAGCGCAGGCTCGACCTATCAGAGAGAGAAGTTCCTGATCCAGAGAAGGGGTGTCAGCGTAGCGGATCGGGTTTTTTTTCTGCGGAACGGATACCGGAGCGCGAAATCGATCACTCCGGATGGTGAAGTCTCCTTTACAAAAGTCAAGGTCCACCACCATGGAGTTTGGAAGAAAAGCAGCAAGATTCAAGGTAATTTCGGTTTTCCCTGCCCCACTTGGACCAGCAAGGATGAAGATGTCGTTCTCGGCGAGGGTCTCGGTAAAAAACCGGCTGGATTTAAGAATTTTCATCGCGTACTCTTTCCATTAAAAGTTCCGCATAGGTTAAAGCAGAGGCTTCTTTTCCCTCATCTCCCATCATCCGGGCTATCTCTCGCACCCTTTCTTCTTTTTCCCAGAGATAACTCACTTTGGTCCAGGTTCTCACGGAGTCATCGAGCTTCTCCACTTTCAGATGATGATGGGCAAAAGCGGCAATTTGGGGAAGATGGGTAATACATATGACCTGGTGGCCCTGGGCCAGCCTTCGGAGTTTATCCCCCACCCAGAGAGCCGTTCTTCCTCCGATACCCTGATCGATCTCGTCAAAAATCAGGGTCGGGACACTGGATAAGCCAGAAGTAACCGATTTGAGGGCGAGAATAATCCGAGACAATTCTCCACCGGAAGCCACTTCTTCAACCGGAGCGGGTATTTCTCCCGGATTGAGCGATACCAGAAAGGAAATTCGGTCAAAGCCAGAGCTTCCCGGTTCTTGGGTTTTTTCTAAAAAGGGAATAAATTCAACTTTGCGGAACGCTAACTCTTTTAATTCTCTTTCCACCTTTTCCCGCAGAATTTGGGCCGCCTTTTTTCTTTCCCGACTCAATTGTTCCCCTATCTTTCCAATTTCTTCGAGAAGCATCCGTTTCTCTTTTTCCAGCTTCTCTCGTTCAGCAATTTCCCGCTTCAGCGCCTCAAGGTCCTGGACGGTTCTCTCCCGAAAGGCCAGGAGATCATCGGTGGTGAGCAGGCGGTACTTCCGCTTCAATCGTTCGATCTCACTGATATCCCGTTCCAGTTCCTCAACTCGCTCGGGAGAAAATGAGAAAGCCTCCTGAGCTCTGCGGGCAAGATACGATAGCTCTCGGAGGTCGATTTCCGCTTTCTCCAGGGTTTCCAGCACCGAAGAAGGCGAAAAGAAAGGAAAATCGTCAGGAAGATTTCGCAGAAGCCCTTTAATTCGTGCCAGACGGCTCAGGAACCCTCCTCCTTCCTCTTCACCGAGAAGAAGTACAAGAAGGGAGTCAATCGCTTCAAGGTAAGCTTGGGAACTGCTCAGACGCCGGAATTCTTCTTCTACTTCCCCAACTCGCTGTGGCTCAATTCTTCCCTCTTCCATTTCCTGCAAAATTTGCTCACATTCTTTCATTTTCTCTTCCTGTCCCCGCTGTAACTGCTGAAGGTGTCCTTCGATGGATTCGAGTCTCTCGAAAAATTCCTGATAAGTTTTCTTCAGGGTTTTTCCCTCTTCGGCAAGGAAAGCGTCCAGAATGGCGATTTTGTTTTCCGGTTCCAGAAAGCGAATCTGGTCTCCCTGAGCGTACACATCAACCAGCGCAGAAGCAACCATCCTGGCAACCTGAGCCGGAACCACCCTCCCGTTGAGGCGGGCCTTGCTCTTTCCGGCCCTGGTTATCTCCCGGGAAATGACCACCCGATCACGTATCTCATGGTCAAGATTCAGTTCCCTCAGTTTTTCTCTGAGGGCACCGCAGGTGGCAATTTCGAAGCACCCTTCCACCAGGGCTACATCCCCTCCCTGGCGAATCCACTCTTCCCTGAACCGACTTCCCAGAAGAAGGAGCAAAGCATTCACAAGCAGCGATTTCCCGGTTCCGGTTTCACCGGTGATGATATTAAGTCCAGGCTGAAACTCGATTTCTTGGTATTCGACGATAAGAAAATTCTTGATCACCAGGGTTTTCAACATTCCTGCTCAACCCTTTTGCGAATATCGATTCCCCAGGAAAATTTATTCCGGAGAAGGGTATAAAAATGCCGTTCTTCAAGTAATTTCACAAAACGGGCCGGGAAAGAAGCTCGGTATACCCTGAGATATTCACCCCTAAAGAGCGAATACCCCCGCTGCCCATCCAGGGTAACCATTGTTCCCTCCTTTAGGGATTCAAGGACCACTTTCACACAGGAAGTCGGAGGCACCACAATGGAACGGGCATACAGAGTATGGGCGCAGATGGGCGTAACAATGAAAACCGCAAGAGTCGGAAACACCACCGGTCCCCCTGCAGAAAGGGAGTAAGCGCTCGAACCGGTGGGAGTGGCCACAATCAAACCATCAGCGGGGAAAGAAGCCAGAAACTCACCATCCACATAGGTAGAAAGGCGAATCATCTGGGCAAAAGGTCCCCGGTATATCACCACATCATTCAGAGCAAAATCGGTTTCCACTGTCCCATCCTGATGCACGATTTCACACTGGGCCATCATCCGTTCTTCGATGCTGTATTCTCCCTGTAATACCTTTTCTGCCGCCCTGAGCATATTTTCAACGCTCACTTCGGCAAGGAACCCCAGTCCGCCCATGTCGATTCCCAAAAGAGGAATCCCCAGCGGCGCATAATGATGCACTGCGGAAAGAAATGTTCCATCCCCACCCAAAACGAAAACCACTTGAGGTTGTTTTTGCTCCCTTTCCTCTTCGCGTTCATCAAAGAAGGTAGACTCCACCTGAAAGGCACGAAGAAGCGTGGCCAGCTTTGCTGCTTCCTCCCGAACCCGGGAATTATTTTTCTTGGTAAAGATATGAACGTAACTTAAAGAAGGTTGATCCATTGTCCCACCACAAGGCCCAGGAGGAAAATAATCACTCCCCAGCCCCACATCTTAAGACCACTTCTTCTATCAGGAAAAACAACCTCTTCGATTTTCCCTTCCTCCCCGTCCACAAGAAGCACTGCCCGGGGTTGATATACCAGATAATACTCTAAAAGCTGCCTTCGGGTGTGAGACTGAAGGAAACTGACGGCTTGATTCCCCGTTTTCACTTCGGCAACATAGGTTTTATTTCCCTTGCGGAGAAGGTAATCCGCCCGCACTCGATATGGAACCCTTCGACCATCAACGATCATAAAAGCGTCTTTTTCCACCTGTTCCCCCAGCACCCGGTATCCTCTCTTTTCGAGCAACTGGGAAGCGTTCTTTTCCGCGCTGTGAGCATGTGCAAAAATCCTCTGCAGGCGCCGCGCTCGCCAGAAGGAGGTAACTTTCAGCGTTAAAAACACCATTCCCACCGACACACAAACAAGAATCAGGATAAAATTACCCAGATTCATCAACAGTTCCTCTATCTCCGAAAAATATATGCGCTTCTTTCACCACTTTCACTATTATACTTCTTCTTTCCTCTCCCGTTAAGGGTAAGCCCGTTTTGCGCCAGTATCCTAAAAATTCGATGTTCCCCCGAGGACCAAGGAGGGGAGAAAAGGTAAGACCACAAAGGGAGAACATGTGGGATTCCGCTTCCTCCAGAACCTTCGTGAGTACCTCCTCGTGAACCTGAGGTGCCTTCACCACTCCTTTTTTGACCTTTTCTCTTCCGGCTTCAAACTGGGGCTTGATCAAGGCAAGCAGGATTCCCCCTTCCTTCAAAAGGCGCGCCAGCGGAGCAAAGAGTAAAGTCAGAGAAATAAAAGAGACATCGATGGTGACACCATCCAGAGATTCTCCAATCTGTTCCAGGGTGAGATACCGGGCATTGACCCGCTCCAGGACCACGACTCTGGGATCCCGGCGTAAACTTTCGTGGAGTTGCCCGTACCCCACATCAACGGCGTATACCTTTTTTACCCCATGCTGAAGAAGACAATCGGTAAAGCCACCGGTTGAAGCCCCGATATCGGCAAAAGAGAGGCCTTCAAGAGAAAGGGCGAATTCCTGCAGGGCCTTTTCTAATTTTTCTCCTCCCCGGCTTACAAAGCGCGGCTTCCCCAGGATGAAGACGGTCGAATCAGGAGTAACTTTTGTAGAGGGTTTAAGAAGATATGGATACCCCTCAACCCTGACCTGGTTACTGAGGATAAGTCGCTGAGCCTTTTCCCGGCTTTCGCAGAGACCGGTTTTGACCAGGAATTCGTCCAGCCGAACCTTTTTTTCTGGATTTCCCATAAATTGGATCAGTAGCGGCGTTCCACAATAAAATGAGCAATTTCAAGAAGCCGCTCAAAGGAACGCCCCAGGGAAGAAAGAAGCGTCACAGCCTGCTCAAATTCATCCTGCAAAACTTTTTCGGTCGTCTCCAGGCCCTTTATCTTTACCAGGGTTGCCTTGTCCTGTTTTATATCCTTGCCGGCGGTTTTCCCCAAAACGCTGCTTTCCTGGGTCACGTCGAGCAGGTCGTCCTTGATTTGAAAACATACTCCCAGTTTAAGTCCAAACTCGGCCAGAGCGTCTCTCTCCTTCTGGTCCGCTCTTCCTGCTATCCCACCACATACAACCGGAGCCTGGATAAAGCGGGCTGTTTTCATAGAATAAATCCGGTACACCTCGTTCTCTGTCACACCTTTACCCTGGTACTCCAGGTCGAGAACTTGTCCCCCCACCATTCCTTCTCCTCCCAGGGCTTTCAGGATGACCTGTGCCATCCTGAGGGTCTGCTCTGTCCCGAAAGAGTTGACAAAACCACCGTCATTCATGAACAAGGACAGGCCCTCCACCAGAAGCGCATCGCCCACCAGCACTCCCATGGCTTCACCAAAAGCACGGTGCATGCTGGGTTTTCCCCGCCGGTAATCATCGTTATCCATGCAGGGAAGGTCATCATGGACCAGCGAAAAGGTGTGGATCATTTCAATCCCCGCAGCAAGGGGTAAAAGTGCCTTTCTCTCCACTCCATATGCTTCGGCAGTGGCAAAAAGAAGCGAAGCCCTGATTTTTTTCCCCCCTCCAACGGCCCCATAATGCATGGCTTCCAGGAGTCGAGGTGGAATTCCTCCGGAGGGAAGGTGGCTCTCGATAAATTCGTCCACTTCCCGAGCGCTTTCTTTCAGGAATTGCTCAATGCCCATTGTTCATTCCCTTCTCGCGGTCATTCTCGATCTTTTTCAAAAGGCGTCCCAGCACTCCATTGATAAATTTTCCCGATTCTTCGGTTCCGTAACGCTTTCCCAGCTCCACCGCCTCATTGATCGCCACGGTCACCGGGATTTCCGGGAGGAAAAGAATTTCATAAGTCGCGATGCGCAGGATATTGCGATCCACGCTTGCCAGGCGCGCCAGCGACCATCCCTCGATACTCTCAGCCAGAGCCCGGTCCACTTCTTCCAGTTTCTCTTCCAGACCCTTCGTCAACTGCAGAAAAAAAGATATGGTTTTCTCATCCCAGACCCGGGGGATTTTAATGAGCGGAAGAATCTCACCCACCTTTTTCCCCCGCAGGTCTTTCTGAAAAAGTATGCGAAAAGCGACTTCCCGCGCTTGCGTTCTCACCGTATTTCCCTACTCCGGGATCTTAAGAAAAGGGGTACGGTCTATTTTCCGAGAATCAAACCCCTGAACATAAATATTGATCTGACCCACTCTGATGCCGGTCTGTTTTTCAACGGTTTCTTTGAGATTCCTCTGGAGTTCCCAGGCCACTTCCGGAACCCGCCTTTCCAGGCTGAAGACGAGAAAAAGATTCAGGGTGATCAATCCCTTACGCGCCTCAATCCGGATGCTCTCATCCCGATCCTTCTCCAGA
>JABUEZ010000120.1 GCA_013314795.1 Candidatus Profundicultor aquiphilus
ACGTTGCTTCCATCTCGGAAGAGAATGCTGCTTCTGCCGAAGAGGTGGCCGCCTCCTCTGAGGAAGAGAATGCTGCCCTGCAGGAAGTACACGAAACGGTGGGAGAGATCGTCAAAATGGCCAAGAACCTGGAGGAGGATTTGGGGCAGTTCAAAATCTGAGGAAAGCCCGGGAACACCCGGGCTTTCCAGCTACATCTTTTGCAGCAAATCGAGAAACTGTGCCATGTTTTCGATTTTCCCCTGGGCAAAATGTGGTGTACGGGTTCCTCGAAAGCCGCACTCAGCAAGAAGTGCTCCCACTTTTTCTCCCCAGGACGGTGAAAGAGCACAGGAGACCAGTTGCCCCTTGTCGTTATAGAGCAGGGAAGAAATGCCTTTTTCCTGGAGTTTCTTGACAATCATTCGTAGGTCCTCAAAGTCGCAGGAAAGAGATCTCACGATGCTTTTTCCTTCTACCTTCGTTTCAGCCTGATTTTCAAGAAGCAAAGCCCGAGTTTCGTTCAGTTCTTCCCGCAGGTTTCGCACCTCTTCTTCTAAGTTTTCCCTTTTTTCCACAAGGCGCGTTGCCCCCTCCACAAGATCATTCCCTAGCATGGTGTGGAGGGTGTCCAATGTTTTGACTCCTTCACGAAAGGCTTTTTCCAGTTTCCCTCCGGCCAAAAATTCAATGCGCCAGAAATCCCTGTTTTTACGGTAAAACCGCACAATGGCAAAACAACCGATGTATCCCGTATCCTTGACATGTAATCCTCCACAGGGATTCCGATCCAGCCCCGGAATCTCCACGATTCGGGTGCATGCATTTTCCCAGTATACGCGCACCGGAAGTCGTTCCCGGATGAAGGCCCGCACTTTGGCTTCGACATCATTAAGAAGGAGAGGGGAAAGCTCATCCTGGCAGGGCACTTCAATTTTAATCCGGTCGGGCAAAATCGAAAAGCCGGTGGTGGAGAGAGCGTAATCCCGTTCCAAAACGGCCGAGAACAGGTGCTGGGCGGTGTGCTGTTCACACATCAGACGACGCCATTCTTCGTCGACATGCATGACCACCTTTTCGCCCCCCACGGGTTCCCGTCCCTCTATCTTTCCCCAGTGCCAGATTTCCCCGTCTTCTTCCCTGGTTTCCTCAACCTGCATCCACCACCGCTCACCCTGAATGAGACCCCGATCGGCGGGCTGCCCCCCTCCTTCAGGGAAAAAGATGGTCTGGGGAAAGGAAAGGCCAATTTTCCCCTTTCCCTTTCGAACCTGCGAAACGGTGGTCTCCAGTGTGGTCTTCTCCTGGTTCAGGTAAAAAATCTTTTCCGTCATTTTTTCTAAAGGTAGACGAAAATTAGGAATCCGTCAAGGAAAAAAATAGGAAAATCGTCCTATGGAAAAAACGAAGGACTATTTTTATACTATTTTCCAAGGAAGGAGAATCTGTATCGTGGAGACTTTGACCAAAGAGAAGACCATAAAAGTGTTTCTGGTAGATGATAATCCCTTTCTCCTTGATAGTTTGCAGTTTCTTCTGGAAAGACAGGGAGACTTGAAAGTGGTGGGGAAGAGTTTACGGGGGAAGGGGGTACTCCCAAAGCTCAAACGGGCCAAACCCGATGTGGTGGTCCTGGATGTCCGTCTGGGTGATTCTGATGGGCTTTTGCTTCTGGAGAAAATCCGCCAGAACTTACCTTTACCGGTGGTCATGCTCAGCATGTACGAAGAGTACCGGGAGTATGCCCTGCGCCTGGGTGCCTTTGCCTACCTGGTCAAAGGCAAAGACCTGGAAGAACTCTACCAGACCCTCCGTTTAGCCACTCTCTCTTTATAACTTCCTGCGACATTCTTGCCGGCGACTCCGCTTTGTAGTAAGCTCAAAAGAAAACACCACCTGCGGAGGAAAACATCATGTGTGGAATCATTGGATATACAGGTCAGCGGAGAGCGATTCCTCTTCTTCTGCAAGCGCTAAAGAGACTGGAGTACCGGGGTTATGATTCGGCAGGAATTGCCATCGTGGAAAAGGGAACCTTACAGGTTTTCCGCAAAAAGGGGAAAATCAAAGAGCTGGAACAGGAACTGGAGGGAAAAGAGTGGGTAACCTCTTTTGGTATCGGCCATACCCGCTGGGCCACCCACGGAATCCCCTCCGACCACAACGCCCATCCCCACTGTGACTGCCAGAAAACCATTGCTCTCGTGCATAACGGTATCATTGAGAACTATAAATCTCTGAAAGAAATGCTCCTGCGGGAGGGGCACGTTTTCTCCTCCGATACCGACACCGAAGTGATCGCTCACCTTCTGGAAGGGGAAGGCTCACCGAAAGAACGTCTCCTGAGAACCGTTTCACTACTGGAGGGATCTTTTGCCCTGTGCATTCTCTTTACCGAAGAAGAAGGGGTGCTTTATGGAGTGCGCAAATCCAGCCCCCTGATTCTGGGGGTCGGCGAAGGGGAATATTTCCTGAGCTCTGATATCCCCGCTTTTCTGGAATACACCCGTTCAGCGGTGTTGCTGGACGATGGGGAGGTGGTTCGGGTCGACCGAAGTGGTTTTACGGTTTTTGACTTCCAAGGGCAAGCCAAGGACAAAAAGCCTATTACCATCCCCTGGGATCCAGTCAGTGCCGAAAAAGGCGGCTTCAAGCACTTCATGTTAAAGGAAATCCATGAAGAACCACGGGTTTTTGAGGACACCCTGGCCGGAAGAATCGACTTCCACAAGCAGACTGTGGCGCTGGAAGAGCTTGAAAACCTGCCATTTTCGAGTGTGCGGAGAGTCACCATTGTGGCCTGCGGAACCGCCTGCCATGCCGGTATGTTAGGGAAAATTTATCTTGAAACCCTGGCCCGGTTACCGGTAGCGGTGGAATACGCCTCGGAATTCCGCTACCAGGAACCGCTTCTTCAGGACACTTTAGTCATCGCCATTTCTCAGTCCGGCGAGACTGCCGATACCCTCCGGGCGGTGGAACTGGCCCGAGAACAAGGCGCTCGGATTCTTTCGGTATGCAACGTCCTGGGAAGTTCCCTCACCCGGATTTCCGACTGGGTCCTGTACACCCGGGCCGGTCTTGAAATCAGCGTGGCTTCGACCAAGGCATTCCTGGGGCAGGTGACGGTCCTCTTGCTCCTCTCCCTATTCCTGGGGGAAAAGAGGGGAGTTCTTGCGCCGGAAAGACAAGAGTCGCTCCTTAGGGAACTTCTGTCTCTTCCCCGCAAAATGAACCAGATTCTGAAAGAAGAACAGTCCATCCACGAAATAGCCCGCCAGTACTACCGGCACCAAAATTTCTTCTACCTGGGAAGGGGCCTTCTCTATCCGCTGGCCCTGGAAGGAGCGCTGAAACTCAAGGAAATCTCCTATGCCTACGCCGAGGGACTGAGCGCCGGGGAAATGAAGCACGGTCCCATCGCTCTGGTGGGACCGGATCTTGTCAGTATAGTGCTGGTGGGGGAGGGGGAACGAAGAATCAAAATGCTTGGAAACATCGAAGAAATCAGGGCCCGACAGGGGAAAATCATCGCTGTAGCCAGCGAAAATGATACCGAAGTGAAAGAAAAGGTGGACTTCTTTATCCCCATTCCCCCTACATCGGAATTTTTGAGCCCGCTTCTTGCCATCATCCCTTTGCAACTCTTTGCTTACTACATGGCCTTAGAGCGGGGGTGCGACATCGACCAACCACGGAATCTGGCCAAAAGCGTGACGGTAGAGTAACCCATTGTTTCAGGTTACCCAGCATGGGGATACCTTGCCTTATTGCGAGCACGAGAGATAAAAGAGGGGAGAGGTTACGTTGAGCGGTTTTGACTGGTACAGTTTCGTTTTTCTGCCCTTTATCATTTTTGCTTCCCGGGTGGCTGATGTGAGTCTGGGAACCATGCGGATTATCCTCACTTCCCGGGGAAAAAGAAACATTGCCCCCCTTCTGGGGTTCGCCGAGGTGTTGCTCTGGATTGTGGTGGTGAGTCGGCTTGTTACCCGCTCCCACACGCCCCTGGCCTTCCTGGGGTATGCCGCCGGCTTTGCTCTGGGGAATTTTCTGGGTATTTACATCGAGGAGTGGTTTGCCATGGGCCACGTCATTGTGCGGGTGATCCTGCAGAGAGGGGGAGAAGAACTCTTTAAGGCTCTTCAAGCAGCACGGTGTGGAGTCACCATGTTCGATGGCCTGGGGAGCCGCGGTCCGGTGAAGCTCATCTTCACCATTGTGCGCCGTAAGGACTTACGGAGTGTCATCAATATCATTAATACCGTGTGTCCCGGGGCATTCTTTTCGGTGGAGGACGTTCGCACTGCCCAGGCAGGCATCTTTCCACCTCCTTCGTTTCCTCAGGAAAAACGGACGTAGTCTTGACAGGCCTGATATAATGAGAAGCTGAAACAGAAAAGCACAAGGAGCAACAATGATTCAAGCTGTTATTTTCGATATCGATGGAACCATTACCGATACCAATCCGGTTTTCCTGAAAGCTCTGCAGAAAACCTACCTTGAGTTTCTGAGCGAGGAAAAACCCCTTTCTTTCTTTTATTTCACGCTGGGGATTCCCAGCCCCGAGACCATGGTCCGCCTTGGAGTCCCCAAGGAAGAACGGGTTCGGTTCCGGGATCGCTGGCAGGAGTTAATCCGGGAGTTGATGCCCGAAGCCCGGCTTTTCCCGGGAATGGTGGAAACGCTCGAAACTCTGACCAGAATGGAAATTCCTCTTGCGCTGGTAACGTCCAAAATCAAAGAAGAGATGACCTACGAATTCGACAACTTCGGAATCAACCATTTCTTCGCTGTCACCGTTTGTGCCGACGATGTGGCACACCCCAAACCCGCCCCTGATGCGCTTTTGCTTGCCCTCGAAAAGCTTTCAGTAACCAGAGAACAGGCTATTTTCGTCGGAGAAAGCATTTACGATATCAAGGCGGCCAAAAATGCTCAGGTTCCTTTCGCTTTTGCCCAGTGGGGAGCAATAGCCCCGCAGGAAGTCCTGAACCTCAACCCCGATTATGTGCTCAAAGCCCCTTTTGACCTTCTGCAGCTCATCAAAACAGAAAATCAGGTGGAGACCCGCAGAATCGGTCTCCACACTGTTTCTTGATCACTTACCTTTCTTCCCCCAGGTTAGCGTCTTGGTCCCTTTGGCCAGAACTTCGCGCAGAGCATAGCCTCTTTTTGAAATTTCCCCTCTGACGTCCTCCGTCTGCCACTCCTCGAAAGAGGTAATTTTCTTTCCGTAGATGTACACCACAACGCTCTTTTCTTCCACAAATTCCGGGAGTTCCTGGTTCACGCCTTCTACCAGGTTCACAAGGTGAAAATCGCTTTTGCGGAGGAGAAAACTGAAGGTCTGCTGAGGGGTACTGCAGGACATCGGTAAAGGCTGGGTGGTGTAATCCCTTCCATCGTAGTTGGCAATGGCTTCCAGGTAAGCTTCACCACTTCCATCCGAAGCAAGTTCCACGGTGATTCTGACCAGTGTCTCCGTGCCATATCTTTCAAAGTCGATGCTTTTCACTACCGCCTTTTCCACTTTGGCAAAAGCAAAAGAAGTAAAAAGAAGGATAAAAGCAAGAACCAAACCCGTAACCCAGATTTTTCTCATACCACATTCCTCCCTCTTTTTTTCCTTATTTTACTGCGGTAATTGTTTTGAAGTTCCCCTTCACGGGAGGTGTGGCCAGGGGTTAATCACATTCCCATAACGGCGCACTTCATAATGGAGGTGTGGCCCGGTGCTGCGTCCGGTACTTCCGATTTTGCCAATGACCTCGTTTTTCTTCACCGAATCTCCAGGGTTGACCAGAATCCTGGAAAGATGACCATATACCGTTTCATACCCAAACTGGTGCCGGACAATAACACATTTTCCGTAATTCCCATTCCACCCGGCAAACACCACTTTTCCTTCTGCCGTGGCCACCACGTTCCGACCCGATGGCCCGGCAATATCAATTCCGGTGTGCCAGGCTCGTTGGCCGGTAAAGGGGTCTTTCCGCCAGCCATACCGGGAAGAGATTTTCCCCCAGCTTGGCCAGCGCATGGGAATGGTATCAAGCAATCGATCTTTTTTGTGCACTACATCGATGACTTCTTCCAGTGATTTCTTACGCAGGAAAATCTCGGTCTTCAGCCACAAGAGGTTATCTTCCAGGGTTTTAATCTGGACATGGAGATTGGAATCATACGGCGAGGCAAGAAGAGAAGAAACCGGGGGGAGTGGCACCAGAGAGCTCAACAAGGGCCCTCCCGCACCCAGGGCCATGGTTTCCCAGCTTCCCTCCAAAAAACGGTGCACGGGAACACAGGGATTCAAATCGGTCGAAGCCAGCGACAGAGAAATGCCCAGCTTTTTCAGCCGGGATTGCAAATCCTTTTCCAGAAGCTCCCGAACTTTCTTGTCCAGCTCCCGAACCGCGTTGAGCTCCTGAAGCACCTTCTCGGTTTCCTGAGTCAAATTTTTGATGCGTTCCTCCTGTTCCTTTTTCTGTTTTTCAAGCACCGCCAGAGTCTGCTGCGTTTCCCGGAGTTCACGATAGGTGGAAGAAAGCGCTTTTCTGGTTTGTGCCTGATAAAAGAGAACTCCCCCGATCCCAAGTCCTATGCCCACAATGAGGATGAGAATCCCCAGAACAAGAGTCTGCCAGC
>JABUEZ010000121.1 GCA_013314795.1 Candidatus Profundicultor aquiphilus
AAAGGCCGGCACAATAATTGGCAGAAAAGTATCCAGCCACCCCAATTGTTTGAAGAGAATGTACTGGGGGATTATGGTCACGTAACTGGGGACCATCATGGTCATGAGGATTAAACTAAAGATGAATTCTCTTCCCCTAAAATTCATCCTCGCCAAAGGGTAGGCAACGATGGAACTCGAAAGAAGCGTTCCCAATGTGTTCCCGATAATCAGAATCAGGGTATTTCTCAGGTAGATGAGGAGTTTGCTGTTGGAGAACACCTCCGCATAGTTTTGCCAGTAGAAGCTGGAAGGCAGAATTCGGGGTGGGAACACGCTGAACTCAATCATCGGCTTGAAAGAGGACAAAATGATCCAGAGTATGGGAAAGAACATCACCACAGCCACAACCACCATCAACACATACTGGGAGACACTACCCACCTTGAGCTTCCGCACCGAAGGACTCCTCCCGCTCTATACCTCATAGTATACCCACTTTTTTGACGTAACGAACATAAGGAAGGACACTAACGCCGCAATCCCAAAGAGAATAACAGACTCCGCACAGGCATATCCCACCCGGAAGGTTTTGAAGGCATTGTGGTAGATATCAAGACTGATGGCCTGGGTGACCTTGCCAGGACCACCGGCCGTGAGGGGATAAAGGAGGGTAAAAGAAGTACTCAGGGAACTGATGGTGGCGGTAACCATGTTAAAAAGCAAGATCGGCGATATGGCTGGCAATGTAATCCTGAGAAACTGGATGAAACGGCCAGCCCCGTCAATTTCTGCTGCTTCGTAAAGTTCCCGGGGGACTTCCTTCAGAGCGCTGTCAAATATCAGTATCATCTGACCAGCATAAAAGGTGTAGATGTTGAGAATCACCACAATCCAGACCACCACACTCGGCTCTACCAGCCAGTTGGGAGTCTCTCTGAGTCCAAGAAAGGACAAGAAGTAGTTTAGAATTCCCAGCTCCTTGTGCAGAATCAGTTGAAAGGCAAAGGTCAAAGCAACCATGGGCACCACCGCGGGAATAAAGTAGAAAAAGCTAAAGAGGTTGACCCCGCGAATCTTTTTGCCGTTCAGCAGTACCGCCTCAAAGAGGGCCCAACCCACTGAAAAGCTCACCGAAAATACAGTGTAAAAAGCCGTGAACTTTAGGACGATCCAGAACTCCGATCCCTGCCGAAAGAGCCGCGTATAATTTCCAATCCCTATCCAGGCGGGTAAACCAATCAGGTCCCATTTTGTAAAACTCAGGGCGATGGTGGCAAGAATCGGCCCTCCCGTAAATAATACAAAACCCAAAATCCATGGTGAAACAAAAAAATACGCCTTTCCACCCTTCATCGAGAGACTCCCCATCGATAGAGATAATCAAAGAGGGGGCACAAAGCCCCCCAACGAGAATCCGCGACTACTCCTCCGCCACCCTTTCCTCTCCCAGTATTTCCTTGGCCTTATCGATGGCTTGCTGAACGACGTTATCTACACTCACCTGTCCAAGAATGGCTGCATTAAAGTCTTTGACGATGTCAAAGGTTAACCCTGGCGGCAAAAGCACATAGCCCCACTCTGCAAACTGTGCCGTCTGCTCAATGGCATCCCAGTTTCTTGGACCCTTGGGACCTTCTACCTTATAATAACCCTTTTTAAGAATGGAGAGGCGAGCAGAAGGATTGCTGTAAGCTTTGTTAATCAGTTGTTGTCCTTCATCGCTCATGCGAAATTCGATAAATTTCCAGACTGCATCCTTGGCCTCACTCTTGGCATTGATGGCAAAGAAACCAGTATGAAGGGTGGAATAATTTCTGATGCTTTTGGGGAGAGGAGCAATATCCCAGGCGAAGTCCTTGACATCCTTATAAACAGAAGTCAGCCAGCTTCCGTTAAAGGCCATAGCTGCTTTTCCAGCCATGAAAAGGTCTGCCGAAACCACTCCAGAAGTCGTGATCTGGGGAGAGGCTACCGCCTTGGATGTGTTGGTTAAATCAAACCACCGCTTGAGGAATTCTTTGGTCCCGGAACCCATCGAGAAACGACCCTGTTCATCAACGATTTTATCACCAAATGTTCCGGCCAGAGAGTACCATAAACCCTGGAAACCAATAGCATCACAGCCCCACTGAGTTACCTTGCCATCGCTTTCGACAGTTAATTTCTTTGCAGTGTCTTCAAAATTATCCCAGGTCCAGCCCATACCAGGATACCCAATACCAGCCTTATCGAATAAGTCTTTGTTGTAGTACATAATCTCTGTGGCAAAGCACCATGGAAGCCCGTAAAGATTCCCCTGGAGCTTCATGAGCTGGGTTACCGCAGGGATGAAGTCATCCAGACTCAACTCTGCACTTTGTTTCACGTAATCATCAAGGCCCAGCACCCATCCACCTCGGACAAAATCGGCCAGATCTGCCTCCCACAGGCACAGAGCATCCGGAGCCGTCCCCGTCATGGCCATGGACCTCATTTTCTGGGAGTACTCAGCTTCTGGAATCTGCATAAATTCCACTTTAATATCCGGGTTCTTTTCTTCAAAGGCCTTGACGTAGTTATAGGGGTCAGAAGGAAGAGCATTCCAGTGAGCGTATTTGATCACCGTTTTTGCACCGGCAAACACACCAGTAAAGGCGAACACCAAAAGAAACAATCCCAAAAACAGTGTCTTTCTCATATTCTTCCACCTCCCACCAAACTCTTTACTGGCTTTCTCATCTCAACAAAAACACATTGTCTCTCGAAAAGCCTTTTTCTCACCTCCCCTAACCGGTCTGTATCTTCTCCGACCATTCCATAAACTTATGCCTAATCTAATACCGGTATGATATTTGTTGTTATTTTTGCAACCGGTTCTATGATAAATGAATTTTTCTCCTTTGTCAACCATGGAAGAAGGAATGAATACGAAGGTCAAATTACGAAATCCTGCAGCAGGAACCTCGCTCCACAAGGTGGGTAGGGAAAACGGTCTGCACGGGCACAAGCTGAGGTTCCCTGAAACGCTGCAACATTCTCTGAATGGCATATCTTCCCATTTCCCGCTTGTACACTCTGACCGTGGTCAAGGGTACAAAGGCATTGGACGAAAGGGGGGAATCATCAAAACCCACGATGCTGAGATCTTCGGGCACCCGCAATCCATGGTCTCTGGCCGCCCGCATGGCGCCAATGGCCATCTCATCATTGGTGGCAAAAAGGGCTGTAATTCGAACACCGCGCTTGAGAAGCCTCTCTAAGGCAGCGTACCCACTCTCCATGCTCCAGTCACCGTACTCCACAATTCCTTCGTCATACTTCACACCGGCTCTCCGCAGAGCAGCGCGGTATCCCTGAAACCGTTCCCGAGCAGAGCGATTCTGTTCCGTAGGGTGATTAATGAGACCAATGTGTTTGTGACCCAGGCCTATCAGGTGATGTACTGCTTGGTAGGCACCGCTAAAGTTATCCATAAGGACGATATCTACCCTTTCCGACCGCAAGACAAGCGAAGGATTCAGGAACACTGCCGATACCGATGAAGTCTCAATAGCCTGGGCAAATGGGGCCACAGCGAGTTCGCAGGCGATAACCCCGTCAACTTTTTTCAGGAATTCCCGGAATCTTGACCTTTCCGAAGGGTCATCCTGATATCCCACGAAAAAAAGAAGGTGCAGGTCATTCCTCTCAAGTTCCTGGCTGGCTCCCTCGAAGACCTCAGAATAAAAAGGCATCCAGAAGGCCCTTCCATTCTCGGTGGCGTGCGCCTGGATATCAGGGCGGGTCCTATCCAGAGAAGAGAGGAGCACCACAAATCCAATGTTGCCGGTTCGCCCCGCGAGAGAAGAAACAGCACCGGAGTTCTCAGCCACAAAAGTGCCCTTCCCCGGGATGCGCAGGAGAACCCCCTCATGAACCAGAGAGAGGATGGCTTTCCTAATACTGCTTCGACTGACTCCGCAACGCTGGCTGAGTTCTCGCTCCGAGGGAATCATCTCCCCCGGTTGTATCCCCTCATCATGGATGAGCGACCTGATGGTATCTTGCAGAGCAACATGCAGTGGCTGTGTTCCTCCCTTTGGATTCATCCCACTCTTCACCCACCTGTCTGTTTCTTTCGGAAATATTGTATACCGGTATTAAAAAAAATTCCATAGCATCCATCATCCGGAATGCTCTGTATCCCCCAAAAATCCAGGATGACTTTTCCCTATTGTACATTCAAATGGGGGATTATCCCACCATGAGGATCAAATCCACTCTTCCTGAATATACCGAGACAAGCAACGGAAACCGTGTTTCCCTTCATCGTCACCAAGCCGAGGGGGGAACAGCGCATCCATTTTTCCAGGAACTCTAGTGACCATCCCAGGCACTTTGCTCGTGTTTCAAAAACAAGGTTTACAACACCATCGACCTGGTGAATCGCTTTTGCCTCGTTCCATGGCGAAAAACCCTACAATCAATCGGCATTAATGCGTTTTCTTGTCAGGCGTCACCCATTCTGATATCCTATTTTCAGATAGACCCATGGAGGAACATTTGGTGAGACAAGAATTTTTCTCCTTTCCGAAAAAAAAGCGACAACGCATAATTTTCCAAATTCGCGAAGCATTGGAGAGAGAACCCAACATCGTTTTCGCTTATCTTTTTGGCTCATTCCTTGATGACCTTTTTTTCCGGGATATTGACATCGGAATTTACCTCAAATCCATAAAGGAAGAAGAGGCTCCATCGTACGAAGAGAAGCTGGCCTTCTTTCTTCATCGTATGTTGCGAATACCTCCGGAGATGGTGGATACAAGAGTCCTTAATTTTGTCTCGTCTACCTTTTTGGGCCATGTCTTTTGCCGGGGATTGCTTCTCTTTACACGCGATGAAATTTTCCTTACCGATTTGATTGAAAGGGCGTCAGAGGAAATGCTGGCCGATGAACACATCGCCCGGCAATCACTGAGAGAGCTAGTATCCCGATGAAGATAGACCTGGAGAAAATCAAACACCGGTTTTCCGACATTCACGAAGCCCTAGGGGAAATTGAGAAACTCCTCTCTTTACCCCAGGAAGAATTGCTCCGGGAAAAAAGGAATATGGCTGCAGTCAAATATTTCCTCCTTCAGGCCATCGAAGCGGTGGGGAGCATTTGCGTTCATCTCTGTGCTAAACAATTCAGCCGCGGTGTTGCAACCCTGGGTGAGTGCTTTGAAGTTCTTGAAGAGGAAGGTATTCTTGGAGCCTCCTTATCAGAGCGCCTTAAAAGTATGGCCCGGTTCAGGAATAAACTTGTACACCGCTACTGGGAAATGGACGATCAGAAAATCTGTCAACACATCCAGGAAGGATTGAAGGACTTTACCGATTTCATGCGGGCCATAGAAGAATTTTTCGAAAGACAGGGAATTCTGTAAATAATTGCCTATAGCGAGTGTTTTCGAATGGAACAGGGCTACGATACTGATGACCATTAGTATCCCTTTACATCCGCCCCGGTATTTGAGTTCTTCGATGCGGAACCCTTCCACGATGACTCTTCCCCGTGTCGAGCAAAATCACAAATCCGATGAGTTGTAAGGTTCCAAAAAGACTCCTCCGCTATCGCAGAAGCCACGTTCTTTCACTGTTTGGTTGCTACCTCCCCAGAGTCGTTCACGTGGTGAATACGGCTGTAAAAACTCTGGACCCAAGGATCGACCACTATCCTTTTCATATGTTCACCACGAAATGGACAGATTAAACCCGAACCCATGACATCGTTAATTGACACGTGTCTTTCCAACGATTTTCTGAGGGAAATACCATATCAGCTGCTTCAAATCACCTGCGGAGTAACCGTTCAAGACCGCTTACAATATTCCCGGACAGGCGCACTTTACCCTACACCGGGAATACAAACCTGACCCAGGGGTTTTATGTCCTTGAAAAGGAGGTTTCGATCATGAAAAAGGCGATGCTGGTTTTGCTTCTTCTCCTGTTCCTTATTCCCCGGAACGCCTTTGCCCTGTGCAGTTACTACGGCACACGGTTCCGCATGTGGCCCTTTGCCGGAATGGCGATGGGGGTTGTATGGGCGATTCTCATCGTGGGAATTGTATATCTTCTAGTGCGCGCCGCAGGAAATCATCGATATTTCCCTCGGGAACCATACCGGGAAGATCCTTTAGAGATTCTCAAACGGCGCTATGCCCGGGGCGAAATCAACCGGGACGAGTACGAGCAGATGAAAAAAGACCTGACGGGATGACCGTTGATTCTTTTCGTAGTACACTATTTCCATGAAACTTGAAGAAATTGTAGCCAAAAAGAGGGTCCGGGAAGAGAAACTCCAGGTTGCCCTGAAGCGGATAATTACCCAACTGCGAGAATGGGGTGCTCTGAAGGTTATTCTTTTCGGTTCGTTTGTCCGCGAAATCGCTGATTCTCAGAGCGACCTTGACCTTCTGGTGATTATGCCACCCTCGCAACCAAGCAAAGCGTGGATGGATCAGATTTACCAGTACGTTGAGCGAGGTGTAGCCACCGATATGGTGATTTACTCTCAGGATGACTTTGAAAGAATGCTTCCAGAAAGTGCGTTTTTGCAGGAAATCCTTCGATCGGGAAGAATAGTTTATGAGAAAAACCCCTCGTGAAG
>JABUEZ010000122.1 GCA_013314795.1 Candidatus Profundicultor aquiphilus
CTCTGCGGCGTGAAGCCCTTGAAAATCCGGATACCTTTAAGAAACTGGTTACGCCGTATCTTCGGGAGATTTTTCTCTCTCCGGTACAGTTTTTTGAGGCTTCGTTGGGGAGAGAACGGGAAGAAATCCGGGGAACGGAAGAAATCGTGGTCCCGGATGCCGAAATTGTGGAAATGGCAGAAGGCGAATTTGCAGTTGTTTTGAATACTCCCCCGTCTCTTCGGTTGAGCATCAATGAGGAACTCGTAGGGCTCAGGAAGAAAAAGGATACCATGTCTGCGAAAGATCTCTCTTTCTGGCAGGAGAAACTCCGGGAAGCCAGAGAAGTTTTATCCTGCCTTTCGTATCGACATCGATTGCTTCTTCAGGTTCTGGAATACATTGTGGAACAAGAAAAAGGATTTCTTTCCCATGGTTTTCCATATTTTGTGCCCCTCCGCCAGCGGGATATTGCGCAGGCTCTGGGGGTAAGTGTCAGCGCTGTGTGTCAGATTTTGAAGAATAAATACCTCCAGTTCCCTGATGGTGTGGTGCGGCATGTTAAGTTCTTTTTCGATGCCTCGTATCCGGTTAAAGAGATGATCCGGATCATTTTGAAGGAAGAAGATCCTCGGCATCCTCTGTCTGATGAAGAAATTATGGCTGAACTGAAAAAAAGGGGATTTTCTATTGCTCGGCGAACCTGTACTCTCTATCGAGAAGAAATGGGGATTCTTCCTTCTTATCTGCGTAAGAGGATTTCTTCAAGGTAATTTCTTCTCTCTACTCCTTTTTGGCAAATTATTTTATCCTTCATAATTTGAAGTTCGTTTTGGGAGGATACACGATGCAGGATATTACCTTGCGGATTTTGGAGCGGGGATTAGATCTTTCCATGGCGAGGCAGAAGTTACTCGTTGAAAATGTGGCCAATGTAGAAACACCGGGGTATCGGCGCAAAGACCTTGATTTCGAATCGGTGTTGCAGAAGGAATACCGGGAAATCGAGAAAAAGGATGTAAAGCTCAGACGGACCGATGTTTCCCATTTGGAAGGCACTGAGGGAAAAGAACCAGTGCTTATAGGGCAGGAAGAGAATGTAACTGTTCGCCAGGATGGAGGGGGAGTGGATGCGGAGAAAGAAATGACCACGGTTTTGGAAAACGCCCTCTATTATCAGGCGCTTACCAGGATGGTTTCTGGTAAGTTGGACAATTTGCGTATCGCCATCAGGGAGGTGAGATAATGAAAATCTTTCGGAATTTCGATATCAGCGCTTCTGGTTTAACCGCAGAGCGACTGCGGATGAATGTAATTGCTGCAAATATCGCCAATGCTGAAACGACCCGAACTCCTTCTGGTGGGCCTTACCGACGGAAGGAGGTCGTTTTTGAGCCCATGGAAGATGGAGGCGTAAAGGTTACTGGTATTACCGAGGATCAGGTTACGCCCACCCGCCAGGTTTATGAGCCAGGTCATCCCGATGCCAATGGCGAAGGATGGGTGGAGTATCCAAATGTGGTTCTGGTCAACGAGATGGTAGACCTTCTGGCCGCGACCCGTGCTTATGAGGCCAATGTGGCTGCCATTAACGCTACGAAAAGCATGGCAAGTAGTGCTCTAAATATTGGCCGGTAGGGGGTGAGGGAGCATGGAAGTTGGACGAGTCGGCATGAATCTTGGGCAAGAAGTTGGCGTTGCAAAGAATAGATCTGGTAACCAGCCTCAAGGGTTTGGGAAGGTGCTCCTTGACGCACTTACCGAGGTGAATAACCTGCAGATTGAGGCGGATGATGCGATTCAGAGTGTAGCCCTGGGTCAGGAAGAGGATCTCCATCGTGCCATTATCGCCATGGAAAAGGCAAATTTAGCTCTTGGCTTGACGGTCCAGGTGCGCAATAAGGTCATCGAAGCATATCAAGAAATCATGCGTATGCAGTTGTGATAACCATGAAGAGTCCTCTGAGTGACTTTACCGGACGGCTTCAAAATGTGTGGGGGGGGATGAATCAGGGACAGAAGATGCTTTTCATTCTCCTTACCACAGTGCTTGTGGCTGGAATTGCTACCGTTTTTCTCTACTCGGGGAAACCAGATTACGCTCCGGTTTTTTCGAGTTCTGATCCAGCAGAAAGTGGCAAGGTGGTTGACAGTTTAAAGGAGTTGGGAATTCCATATCGCCTTTCACAGGGGGGAACCCGGGTAGAGGTGCCCCAGGACCGAGTGTATGAAGCCAGAATGCAGTTGGCCCAGAAAGGGCTTCCTTCTAAGGGTTCTGGGTTTGAGCTTCTGGACAAAAACACCTTCGGTTTAACCAGCTTTCTTCAAAAGGTGAACTACCAGCGAGCCTTGCAGGGAGAAATCGAGAGAACCATTATGCAGCTTGAGGGGGTGGAAGGAGCAAGGGTTCACCTGGTCATTCCCGAGGAAAAGCTCTTTTCTGAAGAGGCCAAAGAACCAACTGCTTCCGTAGTCGTGAAGCTGCGACCAGGTGCTACCCTGCGAGATATTCAGGTTCAGGCGATTGCTAACCTTGTGGCGAATAGTGTCGAGGGACTCTCACCAGAACGGGTAGCTATTCTGGACGATCGGGGGAATATTCTGGCCAGTGGTACTGGTAGTGCCTCCGACATCTTGAGTGTCGCTAATCTCACCGCTACACAGCTTCAAATGAAAAAAGAAATCGAGGAAACTTTGACTCGTCAGATTCAGTCCATGCTGGAAGGAGTTTTGGGATACCACCAGGCAGTGGTCAGAGTCAATGCGGATCTCGATTTTGAACGAAGAGAAGGGGAGAAAGAAATCTATGAACCAGTAGCTGGAGGAGAAGGAATCGTGCGCAGTACTCAGGAAGTAGAAGAAAAATATCAGGGAAGTGTGCCACCGGCAGGAGGTAAACCTGGAGTATCATCAAATATCCCCGTTTATGGCGGAGAGAGTACCTCAAAACAGGAAAACAACTATAATCGCCGGGAATCCACCACCAACTACGAAATGAATCGGATTTTAGAACGTTTTGCTTCCTCTCCCGGGAAGATTAAAAAACTCTCCGTAGCGGTACTCGTTGATAGCAATCTTCCCCAGGAAGCGGTGGAGAAAGTCAGAAAGGTGGTTCAGGCTGCGGCAGGAATTGATCCCGAACGGGGAGACATCGTTATGGTCGAAACGCTTCCTTTCAATCGCAGCACGGAGGAGGCAGAAGCCAAGATCCTTGCTTCACAAAAATTTATGAACCTCCTGGAGCTTCTGGTGAAATATGGCGTTATTGCTTTCCTTATTCTGCTTTTTTATTCCTTGGGGAAGAAAATTCTGGTTGCTGCGGTGACTCCAGAAGAAGTAACTGCCGAAGTTTACGAAGAAGAAGCGAAAGAAGGAACATATATGGAGGAAATTGAGCCTGTAACTCCTTCTTTAGCTCGTCCTATAGAGCTTTCCCCTGAGGAGAGGATGAAGCTGGAATTACAGCGAAAGATGGAGGAAGAAATTAAAAAACTGGTCGAAACAAATCCTGAAGATGCCACCAAACTCGTGCGAAGCTGGCTGAGTGAGGATTGAGGACGATGGCTATTGTTCCCCGAAAACAACTGACTGGAAAACAAAAGGTAGCGATTCTCTTGGTAAGTCTAGGACCGGAAATAGCTGCACCCATTCTTAAAAAGCTCAGCGAGGAAGAGATTGAAGATTTAACCTTGGAAATCGCCACGCTGGAAAAGGTTCCTCCCGAGATTCGAGAGGAAGTTATCAGTGAGTTTTATCACCTGGCCGTGGCACAACAGTATATCTCCCAGGGAGGTATCGATTACGCTCGACAGCTTCTGGAAAAAGCCCTGGGACCACACAAAGCACAGGAGATCATTGCCCGCTTATCGGCAAATTTAGAGGTTACCCCCTTTGAGGCCTTAAGGCGGGCCGATCCCTTACAGCTTCTGAATTTTATTCAGGGCGAGCATCCTCAAACCATCGCCCTCATTCTTTCTTATCTCAAGCCCGAGCAGTCTGCAATGATTATGGGAAACCTTCCAGAGAGCGTAAGAGGAGAGGTAGCCATGCGCATTGCTCTCATGGAACGGACGTCACCAGAAATTGTCCGTCAGATCGAATCGGTTCTGGAAAGGAAAATTTCGAGTTTCCTGGCACAGGACTTTACTCGTATCAGCGGTCGGAAGAAGCTCATTGAAATTCTCAATAAAAGCGATCGGGGAACGGAAAAGAGCATTCTGGAAGCTCTGGAGGAAAAGGATCCCGGTCTGGCTGAGGAAATTAAATCTGAGATGTTTGTCTTTGAAGATATTGTGCTTCTTGACGACCGCGCCATACAGCTTGTGCTCCGGCAGGTGGATATGAAGGATCTTGCTCTGGCACTCAAAGGATCTTCGCAAGAAGTCCAGGAAAAAATCTTCCGCAATATGTCCCAGCGGGCTGCTCAGATGCTCAAGGAAGATATGGATTACATGGGACCGGTGCGGGCTCGGGTGGTCAACGAAGCGCAGCAGAAGATCGTCAACATCATTCGTCGTTTGGAAGAGACCGGAGAAATTGTTATTGCACGTGGTGGGGAGGACGAGATCATTGTCTAATCTCTATAAGCGGGTTCGCCTGATACCAACTTCAGTTTTGGTGGGAGAAAGGGCCAGGGAAGAGACTTATTCTCCTCCGGAACGGGATGACGAGGAAGAGGAACTTCGGCGGGAGAGAGAAAAAATCATAACTCAGGCTAAATTTGAAGCGCAGGAAATTTTGGCTCGAACTCAGAATGCCGTTGAAGAGATTAGGAAAAAAGCCTGGGAAGAGGGATGGAGAAAGGGTTTACGGGAAGGACAGGAAGCCGGAAAAGAAGAGGTGCGGAAACTTTTCGACGAAAAAGTGGCCATCTGGGAGAAATGGTTGATGGAAGTTCGTAAGAACCGCACCGAAATTCTTGCCAATCTCGAGGAACCGATTCTTGAATTTTCCTTTGCCTTGGCAAGAAAAATTATCGGAAGAGAAATAGAGAGAGAACCGTTCATCGAAAGGATTGTGGAGCGAGCGTTACAGAAATTAAGTAACCGGGAGAAGGTCCTGGTGCGGGTTAGTCGGAATGACTATGTGAGGGTGAAAGAAATGAAGGAAGAGTTACTCCGAAGGATTGATGGTCTCGGATACCTTGAAATTCAGGAAGACCCACGGATTGAGGAGGGAGGGTGTATCGTGGAAACGGTTTTTGGTAACATTGACGCTCAGGTGGAGACTCAGCTATCAAACCTTCGGGAAGAGCTTTTGAAAGTGGTGCGAGGAGAAAATCATGATTGACCTCCAGAAACTGGTCCAGAAAATCGAGGAACTTGATTCCTTGCGCTTGAACGGAAAGGTGTTGCAGTCGGTGGGCGTAGTGATCGAAGCGCAGGGACCTACCTGCCGGGTGGGGGAAATCTGCCAAATTCGTTCCCTGGACGGAGAAAGCGAAGTTCTGGCGGAAGTGGTTGGTTTCCGGGGGGAGAGAACACTTCTTATGCCCTTGGGCGAAAAGAATGGCGTTGAGATGGGTAGTGAAGTCATTGCGCTGGGGAAGAAAGGGAAGATAAAGGTAGGGAAGGGGTTCCTGGGAAGGGTACTCGATGCTCTGGGAAATCCCATCGATGGAAAAGGCCCTGTGGAAGGGGAGGCAGAGTATCCTCTGGATAACGAACCACCCTCGCCCTTAGAGCGAAAAAGGATCCGGGAAGTACTGCCTCTGGGCATCAAGGCCATTGATGGTGTTCTCACCTGTGGAAAGGGTCAGAGGGTGGGTATCTTTGCCGGGAGTGGGGTGGGGAAAAGTACGCTTCTTGGGATGATTGCCCGACATGCTCAGAGTGACGTGAATGTGATCGCCCTGGTTGGAGAACGGGGTCGAGAAGTCAAGGAATTTATCGAACGGGATTTGCAGGAAGAGGGGATGAAAAAAAGCTGTGTGATTGTGGCAACTTCCGATAAAGCTCCCTTATTGCGCATTAAAGCGGCCTTTTGTGCTACGGCTCTGGCTGAGTATTTTCGGGACCAGGGGAAAGATGTTCTTTTCATGATGGATTCGGTCACCAGATTGGCCATGGCGCAAAGGGAGCTGGGTCTGGCGGTGGGAGAACCACCTACCACCCGGGGGTATACACCTTCGGTGTTTGCTCTCCTTCCACGCCTTATGGAGCGGACCGGGACTTCGGATGCTGGGACGATTACGGCACTGTATACTGTCCTGGTAGAGGGAGACGATATGAATGACCCCATCGCTGACACAGCCCGTTCTATACTTGATGGACATATCGTACTCTCCCGAAAACTTTCTTTTGAGGGTCACTACCCGGCCATCGACATTCTCCAGAGCGTGAGCCGTTTGATGCCCGATATTACTGATGAAAATCATCAGCGTTTCGCGCAGCGCTTGCGGGAGGTTCTGGCGGTGTATCGAGAGGCGGAGGATTTGGTTAATATCGGAGCATATGAACGAGGTTCAAATCCACGTATTGACTACGCCCTATCCATGATTGATAAAGTTAAAGCTTTTTTGCGTCAGGGGATTGGAGAGTATTTCTCTTTTGAGGAAACGTTACGTGAAC
>JABUEZ010000123.1 GCA_013314795.1 Candidatus Profundicultor aquiphilus
TCATCATCGAAATTGCCAACCCAGAAGGCCCCCAGTTCCAGGGCAAGAGACTGTTCTCGGTGACTGCGGCTGAAAACAAAGATTCTGGAATCCGGATAGAGATACCGGGTCACTTTCATCACCAGATGCCCCGAAGCGCCGAACCCCGAAAAACCGATATTTTCTCCATTTTCAACTTTGCCGAGCTTCAAAGCCCTGTACCCCACCGCACCGGCACAAAGAAGCGGGGCGGCTTCTTCATCGGAAAATACCGCAGGGATAGGATAGGCAAAGTCTTCTCCCACCACGGCGTACTCAGCATACCCACCGTGGGCATCTCTTCCCGTTCCTTTAAATTCAGGACAGAGATTCTCCTCTCCTTTCCGGCAAAAGTGGCATTTCCTACAGGAAGAGTAAATCCAGGCCACGCCTACCCGGTCTCCCTCTCGAAACCGGCTAGCGTTTTTGCCTTTTTCCACCACCTCACCCACAATTTGATGCCCTAAAATAATGGGAAAAAACGCTGGTGGGGTTCTTCCCTCGATTTCGTCGAGTTCTGTCCGGCACACGCCGCAGGTAGAAACCCGGATGAGGATATCCCGTTCTCCAGGGGAAGGAATCGGCATCTCCACCGGTTGCAGGGGATAATGGTTGATCTGCAGATTCTCAATTTGGGAAAGAACCATGGCTTTCATCGGTTAGCCTCCTCTTTTATATTATACCGTCTCTTTTGGGAGGGGAGTATATCTCCACGGGGAAAACCTGTGGAGGAAATGAATCTTTACTAAAAAATAAATTTTTTGACAAAGGGGGCGTGGTGGGATATAATCACTGCAAATTGAAAACGTGACGGCGATGAAAGGGATGAGTAGCCGAAGGCGGGAACAGAGAGAGTCCGGGTGAGGTGGGAGCCGGGTTTCCCAAGGCGGTGAACATGGCCCTGGAGCTTTGACGGTGAAGAGTGAGTAGCTGTCAACGGGTGTTCGCCCGTTATGGAGAATCCCCTGACCAATGAGGCTGGTTTGACCAGCGAAAAAGGGTGGTACCACGAGTGAAATCCCTCGTCCCTTGGGCGAGGGATTTTTTTATCGCCAGATTGAATACAGGAGGTGAAACCATGGAGAGGGTTCTGCGGACCTATGAGGAAATTAACGAGAAGATTCGTAGCGGCAAGGTGGTGGTGGTGACGGCCGAAGAAGTGATCGATCTTGTGGCCGAAAAAGGGGTGGAGAAAGTCGCTCAGGAAGTGGATGTGGTGACAACCGGAACATTCGGCACCATGTGTTCTTCGGGGGCATTTTTGAATATCGGTCATACCAAGCCCCGGATGAAAATCCATGAGGCATATTTGAATGGAGTGATGGCCTATGTGGGACTGGCGGCTGTAGACCTCTATATCGGCGTGACCCAGCCGGCCAAAGACGATCCCTTGAATAAGGTGCATCCGGGGGAATTCAAGTACGGAGGAGGGCATGTCATCCAGGATCTTGTGGCCGGGAAAGACGTACTTCTTGAGGCATATGCCTATGGAACGGATTGCTACCCCCGCAAACACCTTGTAACCTGGATTAATCTCCGGGATTTGAACGAGGCCTACCTCTTCAATCCCCGCAATGCCTATCAGAATTATAATGTGGCAGTGAACCTTTCCAGTAAAACCATCTATACCTACCTCGGGGTTCTTCTGCCAAATTTGGGCAACGCGGGGTATTCCTCGGCGGGACAGCTCAGCCCTCTTCTCAATGACCCCTATTACAAGACCATTGGCGTTGGAACCCGGATCTTTCTGGGTGGTGGGGTGGGATATGTGGCCTGGCAGGGAACGCAGCATAACCCTGGTGTGGAACGAACCGAAAGGGGTGTGCCCAAAGGTGGGGCAGGAACGATCGCGGTGATCGGGGACCTCAAAGGCATGAGCCCCCACTGGCTCTGGGGGATGAGTATCCGGGGATACGGGTGTTCGCTGGCTGTGGGCCTGGGAATCCCCATTCCCATCCTTACCGAAGAGATTCTCTATTACTGTTCGGTGCGGGATGAGGAAATTCTGGCTCCGGTTGTGGATTATAGCCATGCTTATCCCTATGGGACCGGGGAAATCCTGGGTTATGTGAGCTATGCTGAGTTACGGAGTGGGAAGATTCGCCTGGGGGGAAAAGAGGTTCCCACTTCCTCACAGTCGAGTTATGCCCGGGCTCGGGAAGTGGCTTTGATTCTCAAAAGCTGGATTCAGGAAGGGAAATTTACCTTGACGCAACCGGCTTTCCCACTTCCGGGGGTCGAATCCGGAGTGCGTTTCCGGAATCTCGTGGAGCGACCGGCGTCGGTGAATTCTGAGCTGGTAGGGAGGTGAAGAAGGTGAATGCGACCAAAAAGGTGGTACTGCGCTTTCCATCGGACATTGCGGATCGACCGCTGGTGTGTGAACTGGCACTTCAATTTGGATTGCGGTTCAATATCCTGCGCGCTTCCATTTCGCCGCACCGGGAAGGAATCATGGTGATGGAAGTGATTGGAAAAGAGAAAGAAGAGATCGAGGCAGGGCTCCAGTACCTGCGTCAGGAAGGCATTGGGGTGGAATCTCTGAGCCAGGATATCAGGATGGTTGAGGCTCGCTGTGTCCACTGTGGGGCGTGCGTGGGGGTGTGTCCCACGGAGGCTCTTTTTATGGAAAAACCCTCGTATCTGGTGCGCTACGATGAAAGCAAATGCATTGCCTGTGAGATGTGCATTCTGGCCTGTCCAACCCATGCCATGGAGGCGGTCATTTAGTGTCCCGCTATGAACACCGTTTCTACCGAGAACGGATGAGGGTACCGGACCTTGTGTCCTTTACCGTAAAGATTGAAGAGAGTGACCTTTTCATTCTGGCGGAGAAGGACCTGACTGAACGGGCCTGGCAGAGGCTTCACAGAGAACGGGAGAATCTCAAGGCCTATATCCGGTATGATCCTCCTTTCGGGAAGGTCCTTACTCCGCTTGAGGTTCCTCCATTTGCCCCGCGCATTTGCCGACTCATGGCTGAGTGTGCCCGAAATGCTCGGGTGGGTCCCATGGCAGCGGTGGCGGGAGCCATCAATGAAATGGTGGCCGAAGAACTTTTGGGGGAAACCCAGGAACTCATCATTGAAAATGGAGGGGACATTCTGATTTCTTCCCGAAAGGAAAGGACGGTGGCCATTTACGCTGGCGAAGAATCTCCTTTTAGCTTCAAAGTGGGCCTTGAGCTTCCCGGAGGGGTAACCTGGGGTGTGGCCACCTCTTCGGGGAAAGTCGGGCCCTCCTTAAGCTTTGGGAGAGCAGATGCGGTGGTGGTGGTTTCCCGCTCTGCGGCTTTATCGGATGCCTGGGCCACGAGTCTTGCCAACCGGGTGAAGGAGAAGGAAGATGTGGAAAAGGTATTACGGTTTGCTCGGGACATACCCGGCATTGAAGGGGTGGTGGTAATCATGGAAGATGCTCTGGGGGTGGGGGGGGATCTCCGTCTTAAAAAACTTTAGGAAAAACCATGGAAAATTATGCTGGAACAACCTGTGCCATCTGTGGGCGAACGTCGGTGAGCATTTCTTCTTTTCTAGCGGTCTGTCGGGACTGCATTGAGAAAGACTTTGCTCGGGCCTGGCCTTTCATTTGCACCGCGCACAATACTGTTCGGCGATACCTCCATCGATCGATTACCCCTCCAAAGGGCAAAACGGCCTGCACGCTCTGTATTCACCGCTGTGGAAAAGAAGGAGTGCGTTTCTGTGGCCTTCTGGAAGACGGAAAACGGTGGGCAGGAACGGCGCGCCGGGGGCTGTGTACCTTTTACTATGACCCTCTTCCCACCAATTGTGTGGCCTCTTTTGTGTGTCCGGAGCGGGAACATCGAGGATACGAGAGTCTGGCCGTCTTTTATGGAGGATGCAATTTCAGTTGTCTCTTCTGTCAGAACTGGCACCACCATAACCTTTTGGAGGAGCCACATTTTTATAGCGTGGGAGAGTTAGAGAAGGCTGTTCATGCCCGGGTGGCCTGTATCTGTTTTTTTGGTGGTGATCCCATTCCCCAGATCGGGCATGCCTTGGCACTCTCCCGAAGGGTGAAGGGAAAAATCCGGATATGCTGGGAAACAAACGGTGCAGCACATCCAGAGATCATCAAGAAGATGTTTGCGGTATCCCGGGAGAGTGGGGGGATTCTCAAATTTGACCTCAAGGCCTTTAGCGAGGGGGTACACCGGGCCCTCACCGGGGTATCGAATCATCTTACCCTCTCGAACTTTGCCTGGGCTGCTCGGGAGGCGCTCAGATTTCCTCAGGTCACCGTGGTGGCCAGCACCCTCCTTGTTCCGGGGTACGTCAACGAAGAGGAAGTTGGACGCATCGCCACTTTCATCGCTTCCCTGAATCCCGAAATTCCCTATGTGCTCCTTGGATTTGCTCCCAACTTTTTCCTGGAAGACCTTCCCCCCACCTCCATTCGGCATGCCGAAGGGGCCTTGCGACGTGCCCAGGAAAAGGGTTTGCGGCGCGTTTACCTTGCCAACCGGTTTTTACTCTCTCGGGCGTATTAGTTCCTGCTTTTTGATGGTCCCATCGACACCCAAAATGGTCGAGGTGAAAGCAATGTGTTTCGTGGCCTTCTCAAGAGTGTCTTCCACCAGGTAGCGTAACCCCAGACAACAGGGGACTTCCATGAGGATAACTTCCAGGGATTCAAACGTTTGGCTTTCTAGAATCGTCTGCAGGGCCCAAGATGAATGCGTGGGATCGTCAAATTTGGGACAGCCGATGAGTACCCGCCGATTACCGAGGAGTTCATGGAAACCGGGGAAGGCAAAAGCGGTGCAATCGGCAGCAATCACCAGGTCTTTCTGCGGAAAACGGTGCAAAGGAGAGATGAGCCGGAGTTGCACCGGCCATTTCAGATCTTTTTTGGATTCTGCGTTTGGACACGTACTGATGTCTTTCTCCACAAAGTGAATTGCTCCCTGGGGACAGGCCGGAATGCAACTCCCCAACCCATCGCAGAGGGATTCTTTCACCACCCTGGCCTTTCCATCGCGCAGGGCAATTACCCCTTCATGGCAGGACAGCACACACTGACCGCAACCGGTACATTTGGCTTCCTCTATTTCAATGGTTTTGATGCGTGGCATTTTTCTACCCCCTTTCTATTTAGGTATTATAATACCTAAATTCCTTTTATTGGTCAAGGAAGATTCGGGTATAATGAAAGGGAGGGTGTGATTGTCCTGGGCAGAAAATGGATTGGGCGTGGCATTCTGGGGATAGTGTTCGGTCTGGAAATCGTATTGGCGGGAAGTGGGGTAGGGGCTCGAACGGTTTGGCGGGAGATGGCCACGCCCCATTTCCGGGTGATTTTCCCGGAAACCATGCGAGAGAGTGCCCAAAAAGTGGCGGATATTGCCGAAGAACTCCTCCCACAGGTGGAAGCATTTTTGCAGGCTCACCTTGATTTCCAGCCGGCGATTGTGCTGAGTGGGGATTCCGACATCCCGGAAGGGTATACCGATCCCCTGAGGGGAGCGATTCACCTTACGATAGCCCAACCCTATGAAATTCTTTCTAACGGAACCGCTTTTGGGGAGTGGGTACGCATGGTTCTGGCCCATGAACTCACTCACCTGGTACATCTGGGAGCGGTGGGGGAAAACCTGGAATGGTTGCGGTCCCTTCTGGGGTATGTGGTTCTTCCCAATGTCATTCAGCCCTTCTGGGTGTGGGAGGGATATGCCATGTACGGAGAGGGGATGCTCACGGGAAGAGGAGTGAAGAATCCCTTCTATGCCATGGTTCTGCGCACCCAGGCGCTCTCAGGGGGGTTATTGCCTCATTATCTTCTTCGGGGATACAGTTTCTCCAGAAAATGGCCTGGTCGGTTGAATGTCTATATTTATGGGGCAAGTCTAATCGAGTATATTGCTCAGGCTTTTGGGGAGGAGAAACTTGCCGAATTGAGTCGGCGGCGAAGCGAGAGTATCAGCCTTTTTGGGTTTGACCGGGCCGTTCAGGATACACTGGGGATCTCCGTGGAAGAGTTGTGGAACCGCTGGAGAGAAACGGTGGAGAATCAGGCATATGATGACCTGAAACGGGTTACGGCAGCCGGCCTTTCGCCGGTTACAGAATGCACCTCGGAAGGCTATGCCACAGGTGGTGTGGCCCTTTCTCCCGATGGATTGCACCTTGTTTATGCCCTTTCCCATCCAGATTTCCGTCCGGGGTTGCGGTGGAAGGATTTACGCACCGGGGAAAAGGAATTGCTCGTCCGGGGTTCGATTATCGGCCGACCGGTTTTTTCCCCTGATGGAGAGAAGCTGGTTTACGCCAAAATTGCCCGGGATCGCAAAACTTCCTATGGTGACCTCTACCTGTATGATCTAAAGAGGAAGAAAGAGCAACGTCTCACGGTTCGGGAGCGAGCCTTCAGCCCCGTTTTTTGGGGGGAGAAGATCCTCTTCTTGCGGCGGAACCGTTTCCCGGAGGGAGTATTTGCCCTCGATGTGGAAAGTGGAGTAATCCAGCCTGTTTTTGAGTTTGACCAGGATT
>JABUEZ010000124.1 GCA_013314795.1 Candidatus Profundicultor aquiphilus
TAATCCTTCCCCAGGTTCGTAATGAAAAGGAGGTGAAAACATGAAAAACGATAACCGGGGTTCCATGTTGATTATAACGTTCTTCATTGTGGTTGCTCTGGCAACTATTCTCACCACTGCGTCTTTTATCTTCATCGGAGGGAAAAGGTTGGGAGGAACTCAGGCAGTGGCCGGGAATATTGCCTCTTTGCAGGCACATTATATGGCGGAGATGGGAATTGAGGAAGCTTTGTCGAGTCCGTTTCTTTTTTTTCAAGACTCCTTTCAAGGAACGGTCGATCTTGGAAATGGTACAATTGGGAAGTACGGTGCAACTGTAAAAGTGAAAGGAAACACTATTGAACTGCAGTCAACCGGTTTGGTAAACCCGAAGAATCAGAGCAATATTATCCTTGCACAGAAAACCGTTATTTGCAAGCTGAGATTGAAACCGCCCGATCATTTGAATCCCTATGTACCCTTCCTAAAAAATGCTATCACTACACATCAGAACCTTAAAGCTGGAAAAATAAGAGTTGACATCGATTTCTACACCGATGCAGAAGGCAATAAAAAACCTGTAGCCTCAAGTGCTGACATCTATAGCAATGCTGATGTCGAGGAAATTTCTGGCGTAGTAAAAGGATCGGTTATCGCTCAAGGAAATGTCAAGGTCACTGTTGGTGGTGAAAACACCACCATCGAAGGAGACGTACTTGCAAGAGGGTCTGTAGACTTAACCAAGACTATACTCAAAGGAAAAGTTATTTCTGCTAATGGCTATGTTCAGATTACCAACGATTCACGGGTCGGTGGCGACGTTGTAGCGTATGGGATTGATTCAAATGGATACTCAATATCTCTTAGTAAGGTAACGATTAATGGTGACGTTGTAGCCTATGGGGCGGATCCGGCAAAAAAGTATTCAGTATGGCTTACGAACCAAGTTGACGTTGGCAATATATATACGCAGCTAGGAGAAACACAAGTTAACAAAGACAAAAAGGTAAATTACCTTAGCATTGGGACCGTTACCGATTCGGGCTATCCCTCAACCTATAAGGTTGAGGAGCAAAGCTTGCCAACCGTAAATGATGAAGTTAAAAACTTGTGGATTACAAAGGCGCAAAGTGACGGTCTTATTTTTGAAGACGGTTTGAGCGTAACAGGGAGTTATACGCTGGGCAACGCGTTTATCAATGGGAGATTTGTTGTGGGCAACAATGCAAATAATACGGCTTTGAATATTCAAGAAGGTTCGATTATTTATGTAACTGAGGATATTGAAATCACTAATAATGCTCTGATATCGGTGGTTGACACCAATGGCGACGGGATAATTAAGAGCGTTGCGTTAATAACTAACACTTACTTTGATGTTGGTAATAACGCTGTTCCTGTTTCTGTATCTCTAGTTGCTTTGGGTAACCAAGATTCTCTTCTGAGCAATAATTCCCTGAACGAGGTTGGGGTCATCTTGGTACCGAATGGAAATCTAAAAATCAAAAATAAAGCCAAAATATATGGCGGTATTTTTGCCAAATCTATCTTAAACATCGGAAACAACACTGAAATATATTTCAATCCCTTGGAAAATATAACAAGCTTACCACCTATTACTACTGATCCTATTACCAGGTATGGAATTATAGATTTGGTTGAATGGCAAGAAAGTTAGGAGTAAATTCCATTTTGAAGAACTAATTATGTTATTACAAGATACACTTCAATAAGGAGGTAATCTGTGTATCATGAAGTATCTTGTTTTTGGTCTGATGTTTTTAGCCCTTTTTGCTCTTACTTCTGTTATTCTCGCCGACGAACCCCAGATTACCCTCACCGGCCGGGCATTTATCCCGGTGGTGGCAGAGTCGGGGAAAATCACCGAGCGCTTTTTTGCCTTTGCCCCGATAGAGGTTATCGACCTTGGGACCGGGCAGGTGGTGGCCGAAGGTGGTACCAAAGTGAACGGGCGCTACAGTGTGGGGGTGGAGGACCCGGGTTTGTACCTGGTTCAGATCAAAAAGGGGAACCGGGTAATCCTTGATATTTCCCCCCGGATACGGCGGGAAAACAAGGTTTACGACCTGGGTTATGCCGGTGCCCGGTCGACGGCTCTGGCGCTGGTGCTCTTGAATCTTTCGCGTGGGAAAAAAGACCCCACAAGCATCGTGATTTATAAAACTCCTCTGGTTTTGCGTTCGGAACGCTTTAAGGACCTGGAAAACCTGGTGCGGAAGACTCTGGCCCAGGGGGAAAATATCTGGGAAAATCGGGAAATCCAGGAATTTGTAGAAACGATTGCTTCGCCCCTGCGGGAGTCGTAGTAATTTCCCCTTTTGCCGGCATCATCTGTTGTTCTTCTCCGGTATGGTCTGGGTTTTTATGCTCACTGTCCGGTGAATGGTGCGCCCCGGTTGGGGGACCCGTTAAAACACTCCAGGGTGATATTCCTTTGGAAACGGGGAGGATATCCCGGAATGGTGAGGGTGGGGAATTCGGGTTTTTGAGAAGAGTTGCCCGGTACTTTTTCGAGGTTCAGGGTTCCCATTCAGGGTGTGATGCAATCGACAGTCGGTGAAGCCAGGGGAAAGAGGTCGTTTTCCGGCAAAAGCTGGTACCCGGAACGTTGCAGGAGCGAATTTTGTATTCCAGGAGTTCATTTTGGGCAACCGTACCTGACGATTGTGAATTGGAAGCCAGAAGGAGGGTTCAGGGTGCATTACCCACTGTGTTACTGGGGAGACACAGTGTGCTTACATTACAGGAAAAGACTTGAGAGTGGGCTTTTGGGGTGGTAAAAGGCAGGTCTACCCTGGTGAACCGGTGAGAGCTGTTGCCTATTTTTAAGCTGGATAGAAGGTGTATAATAGAAAAGGTGGTCAAGATGAGGAGAGAAGATATTCTGCGTTTGCTTGCGGCCCGAAGAAATGAGTTGATGCGGAAGTTTCGACTTCGAAAAATGGGCCTTTTTGGAAGTTTTGCCCGTGGGGAGGAAAACGCAGAAAGCGATGTTGATATTGCGGTCGCAATGGAGAATCCCGATCTCTTTGCCCTGGCCTGGCTGAAGGCCGAACTGGAGGAAATTCTGGGAAGGAAAGTTGACATCCTCAGATTCCGGAAAAATATGGATGAATTGCTCCGTCGAAGGGTAGAAAAAGAAATTCTTTATGTATGATCGGGCAATCCTTCTTGGACTCTTTCGCAAAATCCTTTGGTCGGTGGAACAGATTGGTAAGAGAATTGAACCGTTTCACTCGGGGAATGATTTTCTCAAAAGCGACACGGGCCTGGAGAAGCTCGACAGTATTTGTATGTAACTCGTCGCCATAGGAGAAACGCTGAAACAGATAGATAAGATTACCGGGGGCGAACTCTGGCAACGTTATCCAGAAGTAGACTGGAAAAGCGCCAAAGGGATGAGAAATATTATTACCCATCATTACTTTGATATTGACGCTGAAGCGGTGTTTAACACCTGCGTGATACACATTCCGATCCTGAGGAAAACCGTCGAAAAAATTATCAAAGATTTTGAAGAGGGAAAGTAAAGCGCTAAAGTTGAGTAGGTTATCGCTTTTGTTTTGTCACCTCCTTTCGTTCCCGGACATTATTACCCGGACCGTTGCGAACCAAAGGTGATTCCCGCTGTGTTCTTCTCTCTGAGGAATCAGGGTGGAAATGTGCAGAACCCGTCCTGGAAGGATTGGTCTTGCAGGGTCTTTCTGGCGCAGATAAAGGTGGAAAAGGCAGAGAACTGCACCCAAATTCGGATTTTTGGGAGAGAAGAAGCTGATATAATGGTAAGGGAATAAGGGTGGAGTTCATGGATTTGGCGGTGAAGCGCAAAGAATATGTCGTCAAACTGGAAGAATCGCTGTCCAAGATTGTGGAAGTGCTCTCCCGTTTGCCGGAAGTGGAACGCATTATCCTTTTCGGTTCGTATGCTCGGGGAAGGCGGGACCTTTTGACCGACCTTGATATCCTGGTGGTGATGGATACGCAACTTGATATCCTTGCTCGAACTGCGTTCATGTATGAACGGCTTTGCCTGCCGGTAGACTGTGATGTCCTGGTTTATACCCCTGCAGAGCTGGAACACCTGGAGGAACAACCCTTTCTGAGACAGATTTTCAAAGAGGGGATAGTGCTTTATGAGAAAAAGCCCCAGTGATGAAGGAAAAAGATGGCTTGAGCAGGCCAAAGAAGACCTGAAATGGGCCAGGGAATTGTTGGAAAAGGGTGGTTACTCTTCTGATCTACTTTCTGAGTCAGCAGGTGGGGGAAAAGGCGCTCAAGGCATACCTTTGCGCCCAGGGGGAAGAGGTTGTCCTGGGGCACTCCATTGGGAGGCTCTGTGAGGCTGCCGGGACATACCACCCGCTTTTTCTCCAAAAGGGACGGCGATGGATTATCCTTGATAGCTACTATATCCCCACCCGTTACCCCAACGGTCTTTTGGAAAGTATTCCTGCCCGGGTGTATACCGAGGAGGCGGCTCGGAGCGCTATCGCTTTGGCCCAGGAAGTGGTAGAAGTAGTGGAATCCATGATTCTGTGAAGGTTTCTTTGGGGTCTACCGATTTTGGCCCTTTGTTTCCCACGCATGAGTTGCAGCTTGAGTGTTGCGGGATAAACTCTGTTAAGAACATCCGCAAGGAGACTCTCTTTGGGGTTGCTGAGCAATAGAGTGAGTCATCTCTTCCACCTGTTTTTTTACCTTCTCTTTGCTTCATAAGGTGGGGGGAAGCTGGTTTATAATGTAGGGAGATTGTTCCTCTCATAGACCTGAGAATGGGAATATCGGCAGGCTCACTTTTCTCGTGTTTCTGTGTTTTCTTGGGTGCGTTAGGACGGGTTGATCGAACCAATTTCCTGGAGTGCTTGCGTTACAATTTCTTTGATTTCCTGAGCCCACCGGATGGCTCGTTGGGCGTCTTCGGGGGTGTACTCGGCAAGAGGTATCCAGTCTTCGGCACCGGAGAAAGCCAGTTCTCTTTCCTTGCGAAGTTCGCGGGAAATCAGGCGAATTCGTTCCAGTCGATTTTTCACGCTTTCCGGGAAAAGGTCCTGATTTTGTTCGATGAATTTCGGTACCTCGTGAACCTTGGGCACTTCGAGGCCCACACCCATGAAGAGAGCTTTAAGGAGGAGTTCAACCACTTCCTGAGCTTCTCTAACTACATCAGCATAATCGGCTTTGGACTTGGGAAAACCAAGCATTTCGATCCTGGTTTGGGCACGTTGCAGGTAGTCTTTAATGAGTAAGTTTCTCATTTTTGATTCTCCAGTGTTTTACACCGTGCAACTGGCGCTCTTCGATCAATCCGGCCCTCTTTTGCCTTTCGATTTCCTGTAAAATATGGTCCGCAAGGTGGCATCGATCGAGGAGAACTGTGCAGGCATCAAAGATGCCGCAACTCGTTCCACCGGTCTTTCTGGCTTTTTGGGGCATGTTCCAGAACCGGAAGAAGGTCAATGTCTGAGCCGAAATGAACGTCACCCCTGGCTGCCGAGCCAAATACGATGAGTGCCACAAGGTTATCCCCATAAGTGGACCGTATTACCTCGGTTAACTTTTTGATTTTTTGGGTGACTCTTTGAAATAACGCAGTTGGCATGGATAAAACACCCACCGATACTATGCCAGAAAAGTTGGAAAGGGGAAAACGCTTTTGTTCCGGTTGGGATGAAAAGCATTTCAAAAAAAACCCTTACCCGACCGGGTAAGGGTTCTATCAATCTCTGGTAGCGGGGGCTGGATTCGAACCAGCGACCTCCGGGTTATGAGCCCGACGAGCTTCCTGCCTGCTCCACCCCGCGCCGTTTTTTCAAAGCAGTGGTTATCATATCACAGGGTTTAGGAAAAATCAAGCACGGTGTACCAGGGCATCGAAATTCAAGATTTCCAGGATATCTCCCCGCCGAACCATGGCGTAGAGGTTATTTCTGGTGAGGAAGTTGACAGTGTCTTCCTGCATGTTCAGGGCAGCGTAAATGCCGATGAGCTGGAAGTCTTTCAATTCGGGAAGAAACCGGGGAATCTGCTCCAGTCTCCTGAGGAAATCTTCGACGTAATCGGTGTGGTCGGGTTTGGCTTTCACCTCCACGATGAAAGCCCGTTTTTTCTTTCGTTCCAGGACCAGGATGTCGATTTCCAGAGATTTTCCGTTTTGTCGGACTCGATAGCGTGGGGCTATGGTGTCGGGTTCGGCCTTGAAGTACCTGGAAAGGGCAAGGTCGATGGAGGGGGCTAAGATATCTTCGACGAAGGTACCCATCTTGTTGGCCAGTTCCCCCCACTGCCGGTTCATGGTTTCGATGTTCTTTTTCGCCCACTCCTTAAAGGATTGCATTTCATCCTGGAATACCTTGACACCGTTTTTGAATTCCAGCATCTCATCTTTGAAGGCCTTCATTTCATCCTTAAATGCAAGCATCTCATCTTTGAAAGCCTTCATCTCATCCTTGAACTCCAGCATTTCATTTTTGAAAACCTTCATTTCATCCTTGAATGCAAGCATTTCATCTTTGAAAATC
>JABUEZ010000125.1 GCA_013314795.1 Candidatus Profundicultor aquiphilus
TGGCCATGGCCACTTCCAGCTGAAAGGGGGCATTACGTGGATCAAAAAGGAGTGCCAGAGTGAAAACTGGCCCGGAGAAAGGTTGTGCCGGTGTCCCGTTGCCTTTCTCAAGGATAGGATAGGAAGAAAAACCCTGGTTTCTCAGGCGTTCCCCCACGGTTTTGGTTTCTTCTTTGGAATATGGGCCAACCCGGACTTTAAACAGATCGTTTTCTTTCCGAATCTGGACAGAGTATCCTAATTCTTTGAGGAAGGAAAGAATCCGTTGTGCTCTTGTTTCATCCTGATACGCTCCAACCTGAAGAAAAAACTGTTCTCCCTGCGGTTCTGGCGGAGGAATGAGGCTTGCTGAAAACCCCCACTTTTTGGTGATAAGAGTAAGATTTGGATGTAATTTTTTTTCTCGATAGAAGGAAATATTTCCCTGAGCATAGGCCTTGAGCGTTTCTTTTAAATAAGAGAATTCCTGGCGAGTAAGGGGTTGTTTTAAATTCAGCATTCCCCGTATATCACCTTTAAAAAGGGGTGGATTCAGTGTTACCGCCAGGGCCACCCATTTTTGATCTTCTTCTTTTAATTCTCTTACTTCTGGAAAGGGAAGATTTTCGGTACTTACAAAGGGGAGAAGGTCATCGTAGGAAAGAGCTTTAATGGTTTCTTTAATAACTTCAAACCGTAGAATAGGTGCTTGACTTTTGGCATCCTGAGTCTTGGGCTGGGGAAGGCCTAAGACATTATAAAGGGAGGCAATAAACTCTCCCCTGGTCAATGTGGAGCGCTCCTGTGCTCCTACCAGGGGAGCAAGAAGCACCACAACTATAATAACGATTGTTACTGCTACAGCAAATCTTCTTCCTTTCATGGTGTATTAGCTTAACAGAAAAACACCACTTGAGCAAGCCTTATTAGTTTCTAAGTGTCCATGGTGTTGATTTTGCCGCTGTAGTTTCTCTCTTTTTATTTTCCCTTCTTCCAGAATTTCTTGTGTGGTTTCCACATCTTCTGCAGGACTATTCCCCAATCCTGAAGAACGTGAAGGATAGCTTCCCGTTTAGCTTCTTGGCCAAGAAGAGCTTCGATCATTCCTGGGTAGTCTATGTCCGTAAAAGGTATCCGTGTTCAATTCCTCGACTCTGTAGTTCATGCAAAACCAAGAAGTGGGTTCCAAGAATAATTTTACTGGCTTTCGGGCATTCCCTTCTCGGAAACATAAAGTTTCTTGATGTCTTCAATCAGAAGGTGCAGGATTGTCCGGGTTTTTTCAAAAGATCGCTACGGGCATCGATCTAGTACCGCCATATTTCTCTCACCTGATCTTCGCTGACAGAGCTTCTTTTCTTTAGGCAAGAGGTTGGTTTGATGGCATTCAGCCATTCGATGATGGCTTTGAGCTTTTCCATGGTTGCAAAACGCTGGTCGACCATTTCTCAAGTGTAGGCTTGATATCCATATAATCACCCCTTTCATATACTTCCTTCGCGTTGTAATTCGATATTCATTCAGTATCAGGGTATAGAAATAAGCTATATTCGGAATTGTCCGAGATCTTTTTCCAGTTTCCGGGTTAATTCTGTAGTTGTGGCAATGTTCTGATCTACTTCCTGGAGGGTAGCACTCTGTTCCTCTGATGAGGCTGCTACTTCTTCTGCTGAAGCAGCGTTTTCCTCGGATATCGACGCTACATGGCTCAGGGCATGGAAAATTTCCTCAGAAAGATGCATAGCTTTTTTGGTCCGTGCTGCATTTTCTCGGGATATTGTGGTAACTTCGTTGGAGAGTGAAGCAATAGACTGTGTTGCAGTTTCAACTTTCTGGAAAGAAAGGGCGATGCTTTCGGTTTGCCGGGTAACAACCTCGTTTGTTTTGTGGATTTCCGCGAAAGATACTCTGGCCTGTTCAACAGAGAGGCTCCCCTTTTCCACCTTTTCCTGTGCCTCTTTTGTAGCAAGGACGGCCTGTTCTGCTTCTTTCTGGATGTCCTGGATTAATGAGGCAATTTTTTGGGCAGCCTGGGCAGATTCTTCTGCCAGTTTTCGGACTTCCTGGGCCACTACGGCAAAACCTCGTCCGGCTTCTCCAGCTCGGGCGGCTTCGATAGCTGCGTTGAGGGCAAGGAGATTGGTTTCTTCGGCAATACCGGTGATGAGGTTAGTGATGCTTCCAATTTCTTGAGAGCTTTTGCCAAGATTTTCTACCGTTTTTCCAGCAAACAGCACTGATTCCTGAATGCCCTTCATATCCTGAACGACCTCTACCAGGGTTTTTTCACCTTTTTCCGTGGCACTGAACGCAGTGTTTGCGGCGTTTCTCATTTCCTGAAGGTTGTGGGCTGTTTCGCGGATTTGTTCTTCGATACGTTCTACTTCTTCGAGCGCTGCGGTGGCTTTTTCGACCTCGAATGAGAGTTTTTCATTTGTTGTGCATATTTCGTTCAGAAATTCCTCCATTTTTTGCGAAATCATGATGAGGTTCTGGTTTTGTTCTTCGGAACCTCGGGCAACCTGGGCAATGGTCTGGGCAATCTGGTTTCCAGTTTGGGCGATTTCCTGAGACCCTTTATAGAGGTTTTCCATGGTTTTAAAGATTTCCCGAGAAGAGGAAGCGACTTCGGTGAGAAAGCGGCGCAGCGATGATGTGGCCTGGGTAAGAGCGGAAAGCAGTTCTCCAATTTCGTCTTTTCGCTTGGTTTTAAGGCTCCGGGTAAGGTCCCCATTTTCAAGGACTTTCGCAAAAGCTACTCCTTGCTGGAGGGGAAGGATGATGCTTCGAGAGAAGAAGAGGCCGAGGACAATGGCCAAGATTACAGCAACGACCACGATAAAAACGAGGACCTGTTGAAGGGTTTGCTGAGTATTTTTTGTGGTTGTCATGCTCTGGGCAAAATATTCGGATACTTGCTGGGTTACCCCGTCTATGGTCAAGGTGATTTTATTCTCAATTTCTCGCGCTTCTTCAAGAATACGATTAATCTCTTCGTTCAGATTGAAGAGATTTTGATCGAGCTCCACCACCTCCTGCCAGAGCGTTTTAAGAGGGGTAAAGCTTCCGCTCACGATGGCCTGGGTGGTGTCCGGATCGTAAATTTTTGCAAAATCTTCTTCAAAGAATCTGGATAGAATTTCAAAATTTTTTCCCACCGATTCTTTTGCTTTTTCTTTTGCCTCGCCAGCAAGGAGAAGGTAATTTTTACGATCTTGGTTGAGAGCATGGATATTTTCCATCCATTGCTCAAGACGTAAGGTATCGAGAACTCCCTTAAAGGACCGGTAAGCTCGGTAGAATTCCATAAAGTCCCTGTCTATCTGAATATTTTCTTCATTATGCAAGGCAGCAAAGAAAACATTGCCTTTTTCCTCTAATATTTTCAGTTTTTCGGAAAGGGAGTTACGGGTTTTCTCAGATAATGGTAGTTGGGCTAAATCTTTTCGAAATCGTTCGAAATATGAGTTCAGGTTAGCTCGGATGCGATTTTGTTCTTGCCAAAAGTAGATTTCGTTGAAGGGATCGTCATATTTGGCGATCGTTCCTCCCATGTTCTGGACAAAATTCACAATAGCAAGTGATGGTTCGTCCATAGCCACAATTTTTTCATTCCGGGCACCTTGCACTGTGAGCCGTTCCTGCCAGGTATTTCGTACTTCTTGGGTTTTGGTGATATATCGAGTCTGCAGGGCCTGAATTTCCTGGAACTTTGTCCAGAGTTCGCTTTCTTTTGGAGGGGGTGTAATGGTGGAAGAGAACTTCTCAGTGTTCCAGAGATCACCATATCGGGACAGAAAATCCGGAGAGTTGTTTCCCAAAAAGCATGCTTCAAGATACATCTCAAGGCGTGTTTCAAGATTCTTCAAAGAAACTTCGTAACTTTTGAGTTTCTCGAAATCTTCTTCCCGGAGGTAAGAGAGCAGGAGATTATCGTACGTGGAAAGGATGTTCTTTAAACGGGAAGTTGCCAATAACAAGGGAAAAGAATTTTCTACAGCTTGAAAGGAACGACTGGTTTCCCTTAGGGCAAAGACGGCTACCATTCCAATAATGCCACAAAGAACCGCAAGAATAATAAAACCCAGGGAGATTTTCGTTCTGATCCTCAAGGTTATTCCTCCTCTTTTGATGGTCTTTTTCCATTCTCTCCTAAAATTGGGTTCAAGACAAGATTTTTGTCCATATCAGGTTGCTTTTGATAGAACCATAAATGAGGGGACGGGAGAAAGAGCCCGAGACAACCCCTTGCCTGGGAAAGAAAACCTTCTGCGAAGACCAAAAGAAGCAAAACAGAGTCTTTTTGCCTATGTTGAGGAATTCTACAACTCGAGAAGACTTCGTTCAACACTGGGGTATAGGATTCCAGAGGAATTTGAAAGACAATACGAGTTAGGGTAACATAACAGTGCCTCCACTTTTTCGAGTGAAGTCCGCATCAGGGGTAGGAAGAGGGGAGGAAGGCCTTCGAGGAGATATAGGAGAGAATCTCCGTGATGAAGGGGCCAGGCCAGTAAGTTTTCGCAGAAGACCATCAAAGCTCTGCCCCTAGGATTTCTGTCGTATAGGTGCCTTCTGGAGGTGAGAGAAACGAACACGACAAAGACGGAAATGAAAAGGGTTTTTGAAAAAATATTTCTGCACAAGTTGACATTATCCTTAAAATTTTGGTTTAATTTCCAACGTTTTTCATATGCATGTGTTGACTGGTAACCGTTTTTTTACTCAACCGGCACCACTTTTAGAAATCTTCACGCTTTATCGCAAAAGAGACTACAATCCATAAAGCAGCAGTAAATGCACAGCTATAAATCAAGAAAGGCACTCCTTTAATTGGACTGGCGAAAACGAAAAGCGTACTGAAGATGTAGCTTGCATGCATGATTGTTGCTAAAAACAGGCTCTCAGTGTGCTTGTAAATTCGCACCATGAGCACCCGGTAAGCTGTTAGTGCAGCTATAGAAGAAATAAAGTACAACGGGAGAAAAACAGTTGGGGGAACGGTTACATACGAGGAGATTCCAACCCATATCATCTGGAGCAGGTGCCACAACCCCCACAAAATGCCGACGATTACCCCTGTACTCATGATACTTTGCTTCTTTAAAAGTCGGGGGATAACAAATCCTGTCCACCCGAGCTCTTCGACAAAACCACCAGCTATTCCTATCAAGATACCTTGTAGTAAGAGGGACATTTTATCATTCGTCCTGAATATCGCTGGTAGAAACTCAAGAGAAAAGATTGAGAGAATGAGGAGTACCACCACTTGCAAGAGTGGAGCGACTATAATTACATCCAAGTACCAGTGAGCACTCATCCGCCACCGAGACAAGCGGAGAAACAATTCGCGCAAACCCACCTTCCCAGAATCATAAAAGGTTAGGAGGATACCTGCGATTGGCGGACCTGATAGCATCGCCAAGACCGCAATTTGAAATCTCGGGTCAGTTTCCCAGTTAGTGCCGGCAAGGAGACCCGAACCCCCAACCAGCAAGAAACCACCGAAAGAGATAGTAAAGGTTAGAATGTAATAGCTGAAGACTGGATAACGCCTTATAAAGGACTGATTGCTCACCATGTTATCCCCTCCTTTTTCACTCTAAACAGCTATAGAAGAGAAAAGAGAAAGCCAGGGAGTTTTATGGGATAAAGACTTTTGCAACATTCCTCCTTTCTCAATTATAAGCTACATTGGTGTTTTTGTTAAGGGATTTATGAACTCTTTTAGTATTGTAGGAGATTAGGTAATCAGCAAGGGTAGTGTATTTTGTTTTGTGTAAGGGGATTACCAGGAAACAAAACATCTCCTGATAGGTTAAATTGGTAATCAATTAATTTATGGGAGCACCAATCACCCATCAGGAGGTGTTTTGAAGTCATGATTGGAACCTTAAAAAACTTTATCAGGATTTTATCGCGGAAAGAGGAAAAGGAACAGATTCTCGGGATGATCTGGAAAAAGAAATGAAGGATAAAAGAGGTTCTGGAAAAGGGAGCGCATCGGGAACGGGAGGCCTTCTGTGAGGAGCAGAAAGACCAGGAGAACGGCTTTTGCCGAGAGACCCTGAAACCCCTCTGGGAACCATCGCAAACTTTTCCATTCCCCGAGTCAGGTGAAAAGGGTTCCACCACTTCTTCCTTGAACCCTATAAGAGGATTCTTTATACCTTGGATGAGCCTATCATTACCATGTATCAGGGAGTGTGTTCCACAGGGGATATCACTCGCACCCTGGAAAGGTTTCTCCGAGGAAGGTATTCCCCCGGTGGGTTTCCCGGATTACCAAGGTGAAGGAATGGCAAAAACGGCCAATTCAAAAATGGCCCTATTCCCTTTCTCGATGAGGTGGTCCTCAAGATACGGAGGGATACCATCGCTTCCGAGGTGGTGTGTCTGGGGAATTTTCTAAAAATCAGAACGTAAATCCCGGATAAATTTTCCCCTCCCCCCTTGCAAAATCCCCCCAAAGCATATACAATACCTATTGCTCTTCAGAGCATGAACCTTGAAAAGTGAATAAAAGATTTGGGG